>JAOUPQ010000132.1 GCA_029879765.1 Nitrospinota bacterium
TTCATATTTCAGTGATGGCTGGTTTGAAGGATGCGCCAGCATATCGCCCCGGCCAACGTCGATCTCGTCCTCCAGCACGAGGGTGATGGACAAGGGAGCGAATGCGTATTCCAGGTCGCCTGCGTGGGTGACGATCCGCTTCACCCTGCTGATCTTGCGCGAAGGGAGAGCCATCACCTCGTCGCCCACCCGGACGACACCTGAAGCCACGGTTCCGGCGAATCCGCGGAAATCCTGGTTTGGCCGGAGGACCAGTTGAACGGGGAAACGAAAGTCGATCAGGTTCCTGTTGCCGCCGATATAGACCGACTCCATATGCTTGAGCAGCGGCTCGCCGTCGTACCATGGCATATTCCGGCTCGGATCGACGATGTTGTCCCCCTTGAGGGCGCTGACCGGGATGAACTTTATATCCTTGACCTCAAGCTTTGTGGCGAAGACTCCGTACTCGTCGCATATGCGCCGGAAAACATCCTCGGAGTAGTCCACCAGGTCCATCTTGTTGATGGCGATGACGAAATGGGGAATACCGAGAAGCGAAGCGATGAACCCGTGTCGTTTGGACTGGACGGAAATCCCTTTGCGGGCGTCTATGAGGATAATCGCCAGATCCGCGTTGGAGGCGCCGGTGACCATGTTTCGCGTGTACTGCTCATGGCCGGGAGTGTCGGCTATTATGAACCTTCGTTTCGGGGTGGAAAAATAGCGGTACGCCACGTCTATGGTGATTCCCTGTTCCCGTTCCGACTTCAGGCCATCGAGAAGGTATGAAAGGCTCAGATCCTCATTGCTTTTGCTGGCGCTTTCCTTTTTCGCGGCGTCGATCTGGTCCTGGTATATTGATTTTGTGTCATGGAGCAGCCTTCCGATGAGGGTGGACTTGCCATCATCCACGCTGCCGGCGGTGCTGAGGCGCAGCAGGGGGGATCGCAGATTGTTTTCCAGCAGAGCTTCAGGATCCATGTTAAAAATACCCCTCCTTCTTCTTCTCCTCCATCGATCCGCTCTGGTCATGGTCGATAACCCGCGTGCTCCGCTCCGACGTCCTGGCCACCATCACCTCCATGATCACGTCTTCCAGAGTCTCCGATGTGGATCGGACGGCGCCGGTGCAATGGTGGCAGCCTAAAGTGCGAAACCGGCACATTATCATCTCCGCCTGCTCCCCCGGCAAAAGGTCGGTGTCCTTGAGCAGCGGGATAAGCTGCCCCTCCCGCACCACCACCTGGCGCTCTTTGGCCAGATACAGGGGGACGATGGGGATTCGCTCCAGTTGGATATACTGCCAGATGTCAAGCTCGGTCCAGTTGGAGAGGGGGAATACCCGGATCGACTCTCCTTTGTTGATAGAACCATTATACAGGCTCCAAAGCTCCGGACGCTGGTTCTTCGGATCCCACTGGCCATGTTTGTCCCTGAAAGAATAGACCCGCTCCTTGGCTCGGGATTTTTCCTCTTCCCGGCGGGCGCCGCCAAAACAGGCGTCATACCCCCCTTCGCGCACAGCCTCCAGAAGCCCATGGGTTTTCAGCGCCAGGCAGCATTTTACAGTGCCATGATCAGCCGGATTCACCCCTTCTGCCAAAGCCTTCCGGTTGCTGGATATGCGAAGCTCCAGGCCATTTTCCTCGCAGTATTTGTCCCTGAAGCTGTACATTTCCGGGAATTTGAAGCTGGTGTCCACATGAAGCAGCGGGAAGGGAACCTTGGACGGGTAAAACGCCTTGATGGCCAGATGGGCCATCACCGCAGAGTCTTTTCCCACGGAGTACAGCATAACCGGATTGTTGAATTCAGCCGCTACCTCGCGGATGATGTGAATGCTCTCAGCCTCGAGCATCTTAAGGCTCGTTATGCTGTATTTTTCCATACCCTGTTTCTAGTTCAGTTTCATTTGTGCCACGATTCGGCAACAACCCAGCAAATGCTTGCCATGCATTTGAATAAACGGGAGTAAGCTGGATCTGCGCTTGGCGCCATCCACCCTTTGATCCCATTAGCAGGAAAAAAGCCTGATCGATCCAGCAAGTATACATACATAATCGATCGAAATAAAGGGATTAATAGATTCCTGGCCACGCCCAGGCGTCATGCTGACATTGCACGGAATATTCATTTATATATAGCAAACCCGGCGCAGGCGGACCCTTTATAGCGCTGCCGCCTTGTGGGCGGCGCGGATCGGTTCCGGCAAACGATATCTTGTCAGGGAGCGGAGGACCACTTCCATGGCGGTGGGGAGATCCACCCGGTGGCCCACCGAGATGAAAATTGGCTTCACCCTCTCCCTGGAGCGCAGGACCCTGGCCACCACCTGGCCCTGGAATTCCAGCGGCGCCCAGGCGCCTTTTTGCTCCCCAGGCTCCGGCCCGGCGCCCACCAGCCGACTTTTGGCCACACCTATGGTGGGGATATCCCAGGCCAGGCCCATGTGGCATGCCAGGCCGAAGAGGCGAGGATGGCACAACCCATGGCCATCCACCAGCGCCACATCCGGGACAGAGCGAAGCTTCCGGAAGGCCTGCATCAACACCGGCGCCTCCCGGAAAGCCAGAAGACCGGGGATATATGGGAACTCCAGCCTCCGCTGGGCCGTTTGGGTTTCCACTATTTCGAATCCATCCATATTCATGGTTACGATTGCCGCCCTGACCATCCCCCCTTTGACGCTCACGTCCACCCCGGCAATGAGTTTTATCCTGTTTCCACCCAGAGGTTGCTGTATAATGAGCGCCGATGCCTGGACCTGCAGCCGAATGGCCTGGCCAACCGATATATGGCGCAAAGCTCTCAAGGCTTTGATTACCTTGCTTCGGAACACTTTATTATCTATAGTCATAGTGATAATGTATGTTATAATAAAATACAAATTGCGGCTAATCTCGTTTTTCTTGGTGGTTTAAAGTGAGTGTGACCACAGAGGCTCAAACTGAAGAAAAAAAGATTCTGGTTGTTGATGACGAACTTAACATCCTGGATCTGATCCAACGCGCGTTAAATGCCGCCGGGTATAAGACCATTACCGCCGAATCGGCCCTCAACGGTCTGCTTGCGCTGCAGGACAATGCTATCGGTCTTCTGATCACAGACATCAAAATGCCAGGAATGGATGGACTGGACCTTATGAAACAGGTCAGGGAAATCAGTCCGGACCTCCCCATAGCTGTCATATCCGGCTATGGAACGGAGGAAATGGCCGCTTCGGCTCTGGATCATGGCGCTTATTACTTCATCAACAAGCCGTTCAATGTGGAGTCGATCCAGGAGGTCGTCCGCAAAGGGATGCGGCTTCCTTCGCCGCATACGGTCCCATCGCTGAAGCTGGCCAGCAAAACGAAGCATACAATGGAGCTTTCCGTGGCGCCGGAGATGGATATGATAAAAAGCGCCTGCGCCATGGTCTCCAATGCCTCCAGGTGCATGGGCCACTCCAACTCTATCTCTTCCATCAAAATCCCCTTCATCCTGGACGAACTTCTGGTGAACGAGATCAAATGGCGCCAGGGCCAGTCGGCCCAAATCGAGGCCCAGGTGGTCGTGGTTCTGGAATCCGCCAAGATTACCATAGAGGTGATCAGCCCCGAAAAGGTGTTTACGGAAAAAAGACTGCCAAAAGGGTTTTTTGCTGTTGATTACGATGAGTACTCATCGGCGGGGATGAGAATGATCCTCCAGTTCGCCGATTCCCTTATTTTCGCGGAGGAAGGGAAAAAAGCTACAGTAATCATTTCCTGATTCCCTCCTTTTTTGCGCCGCAATTTATCCCGACGTCCCTCCAAGAATTCTCTTGCCTAATATCCCCATTATTTATATATTGAATCCTTGGTTTTAGATGGAGACCAATGTTTGATTCTGCCTCAAAGGCAAAGGGAGTTATTTTGGAAGCTACTTTAAGAGACAAGGATAACGTTACGATTATCGAGCTTCGTGGGAGCATCAAAACCAACGAAGATTACGACATCTTTAAGAGCGCTATCGACCAGGCCATTGAAAAAGGAACTCCCAAGGTTCTTTTGAACTTCCGGGATGTGAACTTCATCAACAGCTCCGGCCTGGGTCGGCTGATTCTGGCCGCAAAAATCATCTCCGAGGATCATGGTCAGCTGAAAATCACCGATCTTTCCGAAGACTTGAGAGAACTCTTCGTCTTCACCAGGCTGGATTCCAAAATCCCCATATACTCTTCGGAGGAAGAGGCCCTCAGCGCTTTTAATTGACAGGCCCCGCCCAGGCTTGGGCGCTTCCCTCTTTTCTTCTATAATAATCCTTTATTCTCCGGCGCCGGTTTGGCGCTTCCCATTTTTGTAGGATGCCCATGGACAGCCAGCGAATCATATCCGCCATGAGCGGAGGGGTGGACAGCTCCGTGGCCACCGCAGTCCTGGTGGGCCAGGGGCGCGATGTGGTGGGCGTGACCATGAAAATATGGGAAGCCCCGGCCATGGGCCCCCGCGTCGGCGGTTGCTGCTCCATGGACGACGCCGACGACGCCAGGCGTGTCTGCGATTCGCTGGGGATCCCTCATTACACCCTCAACGCTCAATCCATATTCAAGGAAAAGGTGGTGGACTATTTCACCGGCCAGTATTACGCGGGAAAAACCCCAAACCCATGCATACCATGCAACCACGCCCTCAAATTCGACCACCTGTTCAACCAGGGGGCGGCGGTGGGCGCCGGACGCGTGGCCACGGGGCATTACTCCGGCATAGGGACGTTGCGGGGGCGCCACACCGTCACCAGGGCAGCGGATCGAGCCAAGGATCAGAGTTATTATCTTTTCTCCATCCCTCCGCAACGGCTGGCCCACATAGACTTTCCCCTGGCTGATATTGACAAGGAGCGGACCAGGGAAATGGCCAGGAGCCTGGGTCTTCCCGTGGCGGAAAAGAAGGAGAGCCAGGAGATCTGCTTCGTCCCGGACAACGATTACAAATCATTTATCCAGGGGCTGCCAGGGGCCGAAAAGGTGGGAGAAGGAGAAATCGTTGATTTGGAGGGAAAGGTGGTGGGACATCACGGCGGCTATATCGGCTACACCGTGGGCCAGCGCCGGGGGCTGGGAATAGCCGCGCCGGAGCCTTCATATGTCCTGCGGGTCGATCCTGATTCCAACCGCCTGGTGGTGGGACGCCGGGAAGATCTGTATTCCAACGCCCTTCTGGCCTCGGCGCCCAACTGGTATATCCCCCCCATGGAGATCGCCGATCTGGACTTGACCGCCAAAATCCGATCCCGGAGCGAGGATAGCCCTGCCAAGGTGACAGTTGCCAGCGATGGCCGGTTCACCGTGGAATTCGCCACTCCCCAGCTTTCCATCACCCCGGGCCAGGCTGTGGTGATCTATCATGGAGAGCATGTGGTCGGTGGTGGCTGGATAGAAAGGGCGCTATGAACAATTTTGAGATGGATCTGGTGATAGAAACCGCCATGAAGGCCGCAAGGCGGGCGGGGGTAATCCAAAAAGAGCGATCCTTGAAGGAATTCCAGGTGACCCGCAAGCAGACCCGCTCCGACCTGGTGACCGAGGTGGACGTCCAATGTGAAGCTGCGATCATCGCCACAATAAGGGAGGTCTTTCCGGACCATACTGCCCTGGCCGAAGAGAAGGGGGAATACGCCGCCGAGGATGCCAGCCGCCGCTGGATCATCGATCCGCTGGACGGGACGGTGAATTACGCCCATGGGTTCCCCATGTATTGCTCTTCGGTGGCGCTGGAAGCGGACGGTGCCGTGGTGGCGGGCGCTGTGTACGACCCTGTGCGCGATGAGATGTTCCACGCCGCCCTGGGGCGGGGCGCCTGGCTCAATGGCCAGCCGATCCATGCCTCCACCACCCCCAGGCTGGAAGACAGCCTGCTGGCCACCGGCTTCCCATACACCATAAAAACCGAAGCCGTGAACAACCTGGCCCAATTCGCCGCCTTCGCCATGAAGGCCCAGGCGATCCGCCGTCCGGGGGCGGCCGCCCTGGACCTGTGCTATGTGGCGTGCGGTCGGCTGGACGGTTTCTGGGAGTTCCACCTGAAGCCTTGGGACATGGCGGCAGGCGCCCTGATCGTGGAGGAAGCGGGGGGAATGGTCGCCGGAAAAGAAGGGGCCCCCTTCTCTGTATACAATCATGCGGTGGTGGCCTCCAACGGGGTGATCCATGGCCAAATGATCCAGATCCTGGCGGATGTGGCTCTGGGGTCCAAGCACGCCTGACCGCGCAACATATACTTCAAAATCTCCATTAGCCCCCTGCCCCTCTTCTCCCATACCTTATGTTGCCGTCATGGAGGCTTCACTGATACAATCACACCATGGGTATTGAGAGAGCGCACGTGCTGGTCTTCGGCCTCGTGCAGGGTGTCTTCTTCCGCGCCACCTGTCGGGAAACCGCGCAAAGAATCGACGGGATCACAGGCTGGGTGCGCAACCTGCCCGATGGACGGGTGGAGGTTGTGGCCGAGGGGGAACGGGAGAGCCTGGATATATTAGTGGGCTGGCTGCGCCATGGCCCTCCCGGCGCTTCGGTGGAAGGGTTGGATGTCACATGGGAAATGGCCACCGGGGAATTTTCCGGATTTGAGGTTAGTTACTAAACCTGGCTGTCATAGTGGCAGCAAAGCTTTGTATTTCACCTTAACAATTGGTACAAACATATTCATGTTTGAATTTAGCTATACCAGCACTGTAGAAGACCTACTGGATGCTGACAAGGCACTGCGAGCTGAGTTGCACTTTAGAGCTTCATACAGATGGTTCGCCGCTTTTCTGGGCTTTTTTTTTCTTGTAGCGGGTATATTGGCGTCCGCGCTTGAAGGAGTTTCTGTGCAGTTCCTGATATGGATACTTATAGGGACAACTATTACATTCTATTTTATTGTCGCTCCTCATCTGGCCAGAAAACGAATTCGAGCGAATAACATGCAATATCAAGATGTTTTTGTTGTTTTCGGGAACAATGGCATAAGGCTGGATGTCCTGGGTATTGGCGCCTTTGAAAGAAATTGGGAGGAGTTGGTCTATTACGTAGACACTCCTGTAGGCGTCATATTAATTTTTGACGATGGAATTGTAAATTCGCTTCCCAATAGAGTGTTCGCGGATTCATATGAGCGCAAAACGTTTATCGATTACCTGGAATCCCACAAAAGGCGAATGGAAGAAGAGGAAAGCTAGATTCAACTTACTCTTGTTTTGTTTTGACCTGACCGGGTGTATATAATACCCACATGACAAATAGAGACACTCCGCTCTCCATGCCGCTAAGAAGCAAAAAGGTCTTCCTATTTTTGATTTTTGCGTTGATGACCGCGGGCGCTCTGGGCGCCCATTTTCAACCTTCCCTGCTCGCCCAGGCTCGCGTCAGGTTTTTGGGAGCCAGGACCGTGGACCAGGTGATAGCGACCTTGGAACCAAAACTTCAAAAGAAAGTTTCACGCATGTTCGCCAAGGTGGGATGCTCATTCCCAGATTCTCGTCTAACTTATATAGGTCTTAAAAAAGAAAGGTTTCTGGAGGTATGGTGCAACAGGACCAATGGAGGTTGGGGACTTGCGCATAAATATCGCATCCTGGCAGCCAGTGGGAGGCCAGGCCCAAAACTAAAAGAAGGAGATCTGCAAGTTCCCGAGGGAATATATACAATCCCGGTGCTAAATCCCAACAGCCGCTTTCATCTATCTATGAAATTGAATTACCCGAACAAATTTGACAGGGAAAAAGGAGCAATAGACGGTCGGAGAAAACTAGGGGGAGATATATTTATTCATGGGAGCTTTTTTTCAATTGGGTGTATCGCCATCGGCGATAAACCAATCGAAGAGCTGTTCTATATAACAAGAAAAACCGGCAGACCAAAAGTGACTGTAATCATCATGCCTTATGATTTTCGAATAAAACCGCCTATTCCGCCATCTGGGACTCCGGCATGGACAATTCAGCTGTACA
This sequence comes from Nitrospinota bacterium, assembly GCA_029879765.1. Taxonomy (GTDB): domain Bacteria; phylum Nitrospinota_A; class UBA7883; order UBA7883; family UBA7883; genus JAOUMU01. The sequence goes on from JAOUPQ010000132.1 coordinate 7,939, forward strand.
GAGAAATAGAGAAAACAGCGAAGTCATACAAATAACAACCCCGCTCTATTATTCAATCTCTGTAAAGGAAAAGATAGAAGGCCCTTCCAATCGAAAAAAGGCCGGAAGATCGCTCCTCCGGCCCTGATTTGTTTTGGTTCTTCAGAAAGCTATTGATGCTTGCTGTGGTCCATATGCTGGGTATGATCCATCCCTTCATGGTCCATGGCTGCGGGGGCTTCTTCCATTGCGGCCTCGTCACCTTCAGCGGCGGGAGCGCCTTCCCCGGCGGGATCTTGCTCCATCGATTCCCCATCGGCGGCTGGCGTTTCAGGCGCCATCTCCTCCGCAGGAGCCTCTTCGGCAGCAGAATCTTCAGCCGCAGATTCCTCGGCTGCGACCATTTCCGCAATAACCTTGAAAGCGGCGGCGGATTCCGCGGCGGCTTTGGCGGAGGCCTCGGCGGCGACGGCGGCTTCTTCCGCATTCTTGGCGGCGGCGATGGCTGCGTTGTTTACATCATTATC
>JAOUPQ010000133.1 GCA_029879765.1 Nitrospinota bacterium
CTGGTGGGCATCGTTTCCCTAAGTCCGATAAACAGCATTCTCACCCCCATGTCTTGGAAGGCCAATTTCGGGCTCAACCGTCGGGAGTTCGCCAATGACGATGTGAGCGAAGCTCTCTTCGTCAACGGAGGGGGAGGGTATACCACCAGGGTGGGGGATATGGGCCTGGCGTATTTCTTTCTGGAAGCGGACCTGCAGGCGAACCACAACTTCGACAAGGGCTACGCCCTCGGCCCCGGACTGTCGCTGGGGTTGATCCTGGATCCTGTCCCAGAGTGGAAAACAGGAATCAAGGCCCGCGCCACCCGGTTTGTGCTGGGCCATGAGGACACTGAATACGAGGTGGTCCTTTCGCAGCGGTATACGGTCCACCGCAACATGGGAATCCATCTGGACCTGAAGGGATCCAGGATAGGGGAGAGGGAAATCAAAAGCGCCCTGTTGAAGCTGGTGCTTTTTATGTGAGGCGGACTGGTTGTCGACCTGTCACCCTTTCGCGGCCATATATTTTTCAATAAGCTCCACCGCCTTGGTCACCCCATCTTCCTCCTTCATGGCTGCCCCCAGTCTTTCCGCCCGCTCCTTCATCTCCTTGTTCTGGACCACCGTCTCGATCGCCGCCGCCAGCTTTTTCGGAGTGATGGTCCGCTTCTGCAAAGGCGCGCCCCCAACTCCAATATCCCGCAGGCGGTCCGCCCAGAAAAACTGGTCGAAGGCATGGGACACCACCACCGAGGGGCAACCGCAAAAGAGCGAGGACTGGGTGGTGCCTGCGCCGCCATGGTGGACAACGGCCGCGCATCGGGGAAAAATCTGGTGGTGGGGGGCTTTGCGCACCAGGTACACGTCATCCAGGTCCGGCAGTAGAGTGGTGTTCTCCCAATACGCCTGGATGATCGACCTTCGGTTCAGCAGTTTTGCTGTGTCGGCCATCAGTTCCACGTTCCTGTCCATATCGAACTGGGTGAAGGAGCCGAAGGTGATATAGACCGGCGCTTCGCCATAGTCGAGAAACGACAATAAATCTCCTGGTATCTCCCATCTCTCCGCCGCGTCTGGGATGTTGAAAAAGCCTGGAATCTGAACGTTATCCTTCCAGTCCGGGTAGCGCTGGCATATGGAAGGGCTGGCGCAGATAAGATTCAGCCGCGGGTTTTCCCAAAACTCCCGCAATGGGCTTTTTTGTGGCGCCAGGCCAATTTTCTCCCGCTGGCTGTTGATGGATGGACCCATTATCCATGCGCCCCCCAATTCACCGATTTTCCAGAACAGTGGGTTGATCCATCGTCCCAGGTTCGGGGCGCCTTCGGGTGATGTATATACAGACCTGTATAGGGAGGGAATAGGGGATACCGCCACCGAGGCCAGCCCCTGTTTCTCCGCCACGATAAACAGCGAGTAGACCGCCGCATGGCCGATCACCAGGTCGCTTTGCGCGCATAACGCGGTGGCGGAGTCGAACAGCTCGTCCATAACCGGCTCCAGCATCTCCCTGAAAAGGATGATGAACTGGGAGGGCAGATTCCTCGTGCCCACAATTCGTTTGATCAGGTCATCCGCCTCTACCTGTGAGTAATCCATCTTCTTGCAGGCCGGGATAACCTTGAAACCCATGGAGTCGCCCAGGCTGGTGTAATCCTTGTTGTCCACGCTGGCCACGGCCAGGGTCACATCGTGGCCATGGGCGGCAAGCCCCCCAGCCAGCGCACAAAAGGGCCTGATATCCCCATCGCTTCCCCAGGTCATTAATCCGATCTGCATAAGAAACCCCTTACTAATGCAATATAAGTCGGCGCCCGATCATTTGGCCACCCAATCCGGCATCGCGCCCGATCCCATGTCCAGCGCCAATGGCATTATAAATATAGCAGCCAACACTACTACTATCACACCGATCAGGTTCATCGCCAGCCCCGCCTTGGCCATGTCCACGATCCGCAGCCTGCCTGCGCCGAACACTATGGCGTTGGGCGGGGTGGCCACGGGCAGCATGAAAGCGAAGGAGAAACTGAATGTGGCCGGGATCATGATGAACAAAGGATTGAATCCCGCCGCCACCGCCAGCGAGGCCAGGATCGGCAACATTATCTGGGCCGTGGCTGTGTTGGAAGTGAATTCCGTCAGGAAGGTGGAGAACAGACAGATGATCACCAGCACCAGCACCGGGTGGAATGAGCTGACGAACTCCAGGTTGGACCCCACCCAGACCGACAGGCCCGACACTTCAAATCCCTTGGCCAGCGCGAAACCTCCACCGAAAAGAAGCACAATATCCCAGGGAAGACGGGTTACGGCGGTCCAGTCCAGCACCCTGGCGCCCGGTTCGCTCCTCGATGGGATGGCGAACAATATCGTAGCCAGGGCAATGGCGGCCACCCCATCGTTCAGGTATGCGGGATTGGCGAACAACTCCCCCCAGCCGGGAATAGTGATTATTCCCAGACCAAGAGACTTGCGAGTCAGCCACATTAGCACCAGGGCGCAGAAAGCCACCGCCACCACCTTTTCCTCATACTTCATCGTACCCAGCGCCGTCCTCTGCTTTCTGAATTCATCAATATCGAAAACGAAGGATCCCTTGGGACGGAACACCAGAAAAAGATACAGCCAGGCGGCGGCCAGGAAAAAAAGGGAGATGGGAAGTCCGAACGCCATCCACTGGGCGAAGGATATCTCCGGCGCTTTGGGAAACGTGATTTCGAATATCTTGATGAACGCCGCATTGGGCGGGGTGCCCACGATAGTGGCGGCCCCCCCGATGGAGGCGCTGTAGGCCACTCCCAGCAATAGCCCTTTGGCGTATTCTTTCATGCTTTCCTTGCCGAAAGACTCCTCCAGCTTCAACACTACCGCCAAAACGATGGGAACCATGATCATGGCGCTGGCCGTGTTCGAGATCCACATGGAGAGAAACCCGGTGGCCACCATGAACCCCAGCATTATCCCCCACATATTAGTCCCCAGGACTAAAAGGATGTTCACGGCGATGCGTCGGTGCAGGTTCCATCGCTCCATGGCGATGGCCATGAGAAATCCCCCAAGAAAAAGGAATATCACATGGTTGAAGTATTGGGAGGAGACTGATTTTCCATCCATGATCCCCAGCATGGGGAAGAGGAACACCGGCAAAAGGGCGGTGGAGGCAAGGGGAACCGCCTCCGTGATCCACCACACCGCCATGACAAAGGTCACTGCGGCCATTCGTTCCACTTCCGGGTGGCCAGGGTCAATGTCGAACAGGGCAAGGAACAGCAAGGCCACCACCGGCCCGCCGATCAGGCCGATCAACTGGACGGCGGTATTCCTGTTATCCAGATCAGCGCCATCTGTCGTTTCTGCCATTATCCCTCAAGAATGTCTTTAAGTCCCGGGTGGAGGCGGGTTAAAATTAGCCCCACAACATCTGTTCAAGAATATAGCGAATAGCGAAGAAGTATAACAGGGAAAAGATAACATGTCCTCGCATTACGATTTCAAGGCTATCGAGGCCAAATGGCGCGATAAATGGCGGCAGGAAAAAACTTTCCGAGTGATAACGGACCCGAACCGCAAAAAATTCTATCTGCTGGAGATGTTCCCGTATCCTTCGGGAAAGCTGCATGTGGGCCATCTGCGCAACTACGCCATCGGCGACGCTATCGCCCGCCGCAAACGAATGGATGGCTACAATGTCCTGCACCCCATCGGTTGGGATTCCTTTGGCATGCCGGCGGAGAACGCCGCCATACAGCACAAGAGCCACCCCCACAAGTGGACCATGGGCAATATAGAGGAGATGCGAAACCAGTTTCTGAAAATGGGTATCTCCTATGACTGGGACCGGGAAGTGGCCACCAGCCATCCGGGATACTACAAATGGACCCAGTGGATATTTGCGCGGATGTTCGACGAGGGGGTGGCGTACCGGAAGAAATCGTTCGTAAACTGGTGTGGGCCATGCGGCACGGTGCTGGCCAACGAGCAGGTGATAGATGGCAATTGCTGGCGATGCGACAGCCAGGTGGTCCAACAGGAGAGGGAAGGGTGGTTTCTGGCCATCACAAAATACGCCGATGACCTGCTCGGCGGGCTTCAGGAACTGGCCGATGGATGGCCGGAGCGGGTGCTGACCATGCAGGAGAACTGGATAGGCAAATCCTTCGGCGCCGAGGTGGAGTTCACTGTGGAGGGGACTGGAGAAAAACTGATGGTCTTCACCACCCGGCCCGACACCCTGTATGGCGCCACTTTCATGGCACTGGCCCCGGAGCATCCCATGGTGCGCGAGCTGATCCGCGGAACGGAACATGAACTGGAAGCCCGGGCCTTTATAGACGAGACCCTGAACCAGGACGCCACGGAGCGCTCCGCCGAAGGGACGGAGAAGAAGGGGGTTTTCACGGGCCGATACGCCAGAAACCCGATGAACAACGAGAAGATACCGATCTGGATCGCCAATTTCGTGCTTATCGAATACGGCTCCGGCGCCATCATGAGCGTTCCGGCCCACGACCAGAGGGACTTCGATTTCGCCAAAAAATACGGGCTCAATATCCGGGTAGTAATCGTTCCCGGAGAGCTGATGGAAAAAGGGGATACAGACAATCTGATTGAGAACTCCAACAATCTTCGCGAAGCGTACACCGGCGATGGGATCATGGTGAACTCCGGCCCCTTCACCGGGCGGCATAACCGCCAGGAGGGGATCGCGCAAGTGGCCGAACACCTGAAGAAAAACGGGATCGGCCGACAGACCGTGAACTATCGCCTGCGCGACTGGGGAGTGAGCCGACAGCGATACTGGGGAGCGCCAATCCCCATGGTCCACTGCGACAAATGCGGAGTGGTCCGTGTGCCGGATGAGCAGTTGCCGGTGATCCTTCCCACGGATATAGAGTTCCATGAAAACGGCGGATCCCCCATCGCCAAAAGTGATGAGTTTATCAAGATCGAATGTCCAAAGTGCGGCGCCCCCGCCCGAAGGGAAACCGACACCATGGACACCTTCATGTGCTCCTCCTGGTACTTCAACCGATATACCTCCGCCCGCAACGACATGGCATTGGCCGCCAAAGAGGATTTGGACTACTGGATGCCGGTGGACCAGTATGTGGGGGGGATTGAGCACGCCATCCTGCACCTGCTGTATTCCCGGTTCTTCACCCGGTTTTTACATGACATAGGGGTGACCGGATTCCAGGAGCCTTTCCGGAGGCTGCTCACCCAGGGGATGGTGATCAAGGATGGGGCGAAGATGAGCAAATCCAAAGGGAACGTGGTCTCTTTGGACGTGATGTCGGATCGATATGGCGCCGACGCCACCCGGTTGTTTATCCTGTTCGCCGCCCCGCCGGAGCGGGACCTGGAGTGGAGTGACGCGGGGATCGAGGGTTCGTTCCGGTTCCTGGGCCGGGTGAGCCGATGGATGGAAAGCGCCATGGGCATTATCAGAAAGGGAGGGGAAGCGCCCGCAGGACTGGATGGATTACCCAGCCAGGCAGCGGCTGTGCGCAGGGCCACCCACAAGACCATCGCCAAAGTCACCCACGACATGGAAAGGTTTCAGTTCAACACCGCCATCGCCGCAGTGATGGAATACATGAACACCCTGGGCGCGGCCAATCTGGAGGACGATCCGGTATCTCGAGCCATTATGGTGGAGGCGGCGGAAAGCATCCTGCTGTTGCTGGCGCCTTTCACCCCCCATTTCTGTTCGGAAATGTGGGAAAGGATGGGCAAGCCAGGCGCCATTGTGGATCAGCCATTCCCCATCGCCGATTCGGCCTGCATGGTGGAAGAAAGCATAGAGATCGTGGTGCAGATCAATGGCAAACTGCGCGGCAAATTCTCCGTGGCTCCCGGCGCCCCCAGGGAGGAACTGGAGAGGCTGGCGCTGGCAAATGAAAAGGTGTTGCCCCATATGGGGGGCAAACCGGCGCGAAAGGTGATCGTGGTGCCGAACAAGCTTGTGAATATCGTTATATAGTATGGCCGCTTCCTATGCCTATTTGCTATATATGGCCAATAATATATATTGATATGCTATTGTAGTTCAGGTGTTTTTTATTTTTATCTTTTAAGTATTTCAGGGGGTTGGTTATTATGCTGAGAAACATCATTTTTCTATTTACGTTTATCCTTTCTGTCAGCTCGGTGGCCTGGGCGGAGACACAGATAACCGTTTTGTCGGATATACCTTTCAAGAAGGGCTCCAACATTTTGGACGCCATCAAGAAAGAGTGTTCCCTTGGGGCCAAGCTCTCCGACTTCATAAAAGAGAGCGCCGCCGAAAAAGGGATCAAGGTGAACCAGGGGGACAAGCTTGGCGGAGGTAATCAACTTATCGTAAACATACTGAGCGCCAGCGCCAAGAAATCAGTAGAGCGCGGGGGATGGGGGAGTCTCAGCTCCGCCCTCAGCGGCGGCGGTACGTCCTATGTCAGTATAGAAGGGACCTATATTAAGAGCGGAAAAAAAGTGGGGACTTTTCGAGGACAGCGATCCAGCGGTGGCGGCTTTGCCGGCGGATTCAAGGGCAACTGCTCACTCCTGGGAAGATGCATCAAAGCGTTGGGTGATGATGTCGCAACCTGGCTGCAGGATCCAGAAATGGATTCCAGGATCGGCGAGTAGTCTTGTAAGAATATCTCTCCAGAACCTGGAAGGGGAATGACTGGAACCTGGCGCTTCTTCCTGAAAGTTGAAAGACGAGAAGAATGTATACAGTGATATAATGAAATAGCTGGATTTGTCCTGGTCCTTTTCTGGAGATTAGAATGAATATTCCAAGCTTTCGTTATCTTGCGTTTTCCCTCCTGGCCATAGCTTGGCTCCTTATGGCGCCCGGCCTGGCCATGGCGGCGATCTATACCGTGGACACCACAGTGGACAACGGCGCTTTGTCCGCATGCACTGCGGCGGCGGGGGATTGTTCCCTGCGGGGCGCCGTCAATGCGGTGAATGCAGGCGCAGGGGGCGACACGATCATCCTCCCCGCCGGGACTTACACCCTCACCGGCGCGGTGGCGGAGGACGCCAACGCATCAGCAGACCTGGACATTACCAAGACCGTCACCATACAGGGCGCCGGGGCGGTGTCCACCATCATTGATGGCAACGGCGCTACAACTGGCGATCGGGTGATCCATATGGTCGGTGGTGTGGGTTTGACATTGGATGGTGTCACCATTACAGGTGGAAACGCCTCCGGCGCGCTTTTGGCGGGAGTATGTGGTGGTATATTCGCCAGTGGCTCTGTTGTGAATATATTAAATTCCACAATTTCAAACAACCAATCCGCAGGTAACTGTGGGGGCTTAATCGCCGGCGCTTTGACTGTTACCAATTCCACAATCTCCGGCAATAAATCTGGCTTGAATTACGGCGGTTATGCCTCCGCATCCCTGACAATGACCAACTCCACCGTCAGCGGTAATACAGCTGTTAGCTGGTATGGCGCAGGTCAGTCCACCGTCACGAACATCACAAACTCCAGTGTCACAGGCAACTCTGCCGTCAATATAGGCGGTATCTACTCCATCGGAGCGCTTACTATCAGCGGATCCACCATATCCAGCAACTCGGCCACGGGCGCTTACGGCGCCATTTATTCTTCCGGAGCCGTCACGATCACCAACTCCACAATCAGCGACAACACGGCCAGCAATTTTGGCGGAATTTATACCACCACTGGAATCAGCGTATCGATAGACAATTCCACGGTTTCCGGCAACTGGGCAAACAGCCAATTTGGAGGAATCTATTCCAACGGCGCTACCACAATCACCAACTCCACGATCTCCGGCAATCAGGCAAAGGGCGCCGTGGCCGCAGTGGGCGGCTTGCTTTCAGTCGGCGCTCTTTCGATGACCAATTCCACCGTGTCCGGAAACACCGCCACCGGTAGCCATGGCGGGATTCGCGCGGAGAATGGGGGCACGATCACTCATTCCACCATCTATGGCAACACCGCCAATGCCTCCGCCGGGCTTTTTTTATGGGGTGGAACCCTGACCTTGGCCAATTCCATTGTGGCTGGAAACACTGGTGGTGACTGTCAATCTGCTATCGGCGCATTCAATTCCACCGGAAACAACATCGACAGCGATGGATCGTGCAATTTCATTCTTCTCACTGATCGGCCGAACACTTCCGTGCCTCAAATAAACCTCGGCCCTTTGGCCAACAACGGCGGTTCGACCATGACCCACGCCCTGCTGCCCGGCAGCCTGGCCATCGACGCTGCCATTGATGGAAGTTGCATCACACCGGACCAGCGGGGAATCACCCGGCCCCAGGGGATCGCCTGTGACATTGGCGCGTTCGAGGCGGAGCAATTTCTCCTCACAGTGGGGACCATAGGAACCGGGACCGTCACCGGCGGAACCGCGCTCAACTGCCCTGGGGTGTGCTCGGAACTTCACGTTTCTGGCTCCGTGGT
>JAOUPQ010000375.1 GCA_029879765.1 Nitrospinota bacterium
ATCTTCACCGGATTTCTATTCACCTTCTCGGTTCCTGTCCTGGTGTTTTCTTTTCTCTACACTCTTCGGGGCCCCACCCTGGCTTGCGTCGCCGGGGCTATCCTCCTCTCGGCCCAGATGATCTGTCTGCAAGGCTCGTCGCTGTATGCGGATCTGCCCCTGGCTTTTTTCATGCTGGCGGCCACCGGATCGGCGGCCATGGCCCTGGAGGGGGAGGGGGATCAAACGGGAACATGGGCGCTGGCTGGGCTTTGCGCAGGGCTGGCCGCATGGACCAAGAACGAGGGGATGCTGTTCCTGGTGGTGATCATGACGGCGGTCATGGCTGTGTCCTGGTATAAACGAGGCTTCGGGCGGGCGTGGAAGCGATTGGCCAGAATGGCCATTGGAGTCACGGCGCCGGTGATTACCATTGCGGCGTTCAAGATCATCCTCCCGGCCCACAACTATCTGGTCAGCGGCAACACCCCGGAAACCGTGATGGCCAAGATTTTTGATATGGACAGACACCTGTTTGTGATTGTAGGGATAATATACGAGATTGCGCATTATGGAGGGGTGGGCGCCGCAGGAGTTCCCATCCCCGCGCCGGGGCTGGCTCTTGTATTCCTGGCCGCCTGGGGCGCCAGCGAAAGGGTGTGGCGCCGGGAGGTGATATTGGTGATGACGCTCACCATCCTGGCGATGCTGGCCGGATACATCATGGTGTATATAATTTCCCCCATGGGGTTGCACTACCAGTTCACCACCACGGTGGCCCGGCTGCTCACCCATATATGGCCCCTGTTTGTTATGCTGGTAATGTTGGCGGCCAAAGGAAACGAAGGTGTGGCCGCCAGGGGAGGCGATATTAACCTTTTGGAAAATGGAGTCGCAGATGGCTGATAAATTCCAGAACAGGACGTTGGGCAGAGTGGGTTTTGATGTTCATCCCCTGGGTGTGGGGGCAAGTTATGGCGTGGGGGCGCAGGGAATCGAGGAAGCCTTCGACAGGGGCGTGAACTATTTCTACTGGGCGTGGAGCCGCAGGGGAGGGATGGCGGAAGGGATTCGGCGAATCTCCAAAAAAGGCCGGGAGAAAATATTCATTGTGATCACCAGCCTGGCGCCCTCCGAATTCATGATCCGGCGCAGCGTGGAAGGCGCCTTGCGGGCGCTGGGGACCGATTATGTGGACGGCCTGCAGTTTTATGTGCGAAAAGACCGGCCCCTGTCTCCCGGGTGGCAGCTGGACGCGGCGCTGAAACTGCGCGAAGAGGGGAAGATCCGGCATATCTGCGCCACCGGCCACCATCGGCCCAACTTCGCGGCATTCCACAAAGAGAAGTTCATGGATGTTTTTCATGTGCGATATAACGCAGTCCATCGCGGCGCGGAGACGGAAGTGTTCCCCCACCTTCCGCCCAAGGGGGATCCGGCGCGGCCAGGGGTGGTGGCCTTCACCGTCACCTGCTGGCGAAAGCTTATCAACGCCTCGCCGAGCAGGATCGGGGGGCTGGCTGTGCCCACGGCGGGGGATTGCTATCGCTTTTCCATGTCCAACAACAACATAGACGTGACCCTGTGCGGCGCGGCCAACGAAGAGCAGATGCGCCACGCCCTGGACGCGGTGGATAAGGGGCCAATGACCGAGGACGAGATGGAATGGATGCGCCAGGTGGGCGCCGCGCTGTATAAGTAAGGCCGCAAAACCCAGGATTTTGGATAAAGTTTCGCCGGAGAAGCGGTTGATGTGGTTTTCCCGGCCGATTCGCGCTATACTATCGAGCTTCCAGTGGAGAGGTGACCGAGCGGCTGAAGGTGCACGCCTGGAAAGCGTGTGTGCGTTAACGCGTACCGGGGGTTCGAATCCCCCCCTCTCCGCCATATTTATCCCCCGATATCGTATCCATCAATTCAAATCCGGGCTATGGCTGCACTCGGTTGGTCTTGTTCGCCAAAATTCGCCATTTGCGGACATCCACACCTTTGATCAGGAGCCAAGCGAAAAATGGGATTTCCCCGATAATCGCGGTGACTGCGACTATCCCGGCCAGCAGATCCTTGTTCCCGGGAAAAAGCATAT
>JAOUPQ010000010.1 GCA_029879765.1 Nitrospinota bacterium
CGGGGGAAGATCGGAGATGGAGTTGGCTGTGGCGATGACGAAAACCGCTTTGGTTTTCTCCTGCATCCACGTCAAGAAGGTGCCGAATATGCGGGAGGTGACCCCGCCATCGGTGGAGCCGGAGGACTTGATGCCAGAGAACCCCTTTTCGATCTCATCGATCCACAGGATCACCGGCGCCAGCGACTCGGCGGTGGCGATGGCTTTGCGCATGTTCTCCTCTGACGAGCCGATGAAGGAGGAGAATATCCTTCCCATATCCAGCCGCAGCAGAGGCTGGCCCCACAAGCTGGCGATCGCTTTTGACGTGAGGCTTTTTCCGCACCCCTGCACCCCCAGCAGCAGCAATCCCTTGGGCAGAGGCAGGCCGTATTCCCTGGCGCGGGGGGTGAAGCTCTCTCTTCTGGCCTCCAGCCATTTCTTCAATCCGTCCATCCCCCCCACATCAGAGATAGTCTCGGATACGTCGAAATATTCCAGCGATCCGGACTTGCGGATAAGCTGCTTTTTCTCGAAAAGTATCTGGTTGATATCCTTTCCGTCCAGCACATAGTCGTGCAACAGCGCCTTGCTGAATATCCTCCGCGCCTCCGCCAGGGTCAGCCCCAGGGAAGCGTCCACCACAGAGTTGCGCGTTTCCTCATTGAGGTTGGCCGACAGCTTGGGGTTTTTCCTTGCAAAGCCCTCTGTTTCCGCCAGCAGCTTTCCGATCTCCCCTCTGTCCGGCAGAGGCAGGTCCAGGATCGTTATATCCTTCTCCAGCTCCATCGGTATCTTCAGGGAGGGGGAGACTATTACCATGGTTTTCTGACTGCGGGAAAGATCCGCCACCACATCGCGCATCTTGCGGATAACCAGTTCCGTCTCCAGATAGGGGTGGAAATCGCGCAGCATGAATATGGAGGATTCGTCTGTGTTGATAATATTGCTGAGCATGGCCACCGCCCTGTTGGAGGGGGTGTTGGCCGTGGAGTCCATGGTGACAGACCAGGAGACCAGCTTTTTCTTCATATCATCCGCCACTCGCCGCAGCATATCCTCAGCCCTCTCCTCTTCGTAGGTCAGCAGGTACACCACCGGATAGCGGGATCTGATAAGAAGCTTGATCTCCTTTTCGATATCGTTCATTACTCCCCTTTCAATAGGTATGGCGGCCAACTAAAATTCCGGGCCCGCCGCTTTGTACCTAGATGATACAAACAAATGAGGCCGGGGAAAACCGCAAATATCGGCCAGGCAAAAGTGACGGCTATATTTCCAGAAACTCGAAATAGCTGTCTTGCAGTTTTTTCTGGGCTTCTTTGGCGGTGAGAATGGCCATGCACTTCACATACCCCTTGTTCGACACCAGGATGAACCTGTCCCCCTTTATGGTCAGGTCGGTATGCAGCCACGAATGGGTGAATTGTCGGCGCCACAACTGGGTTCCGGCGCTGTCCAGCAAGGCCGCGTCCCCATCGGGGCTTGTGATGACGATCATCTCCCCTTTGCGGTCCACCGCCACCGAGTTCACATGGAATCCGGGGGAGTATGTCAAGAGATCATCCACCTCCACCTCCAGAGCGGCCAGGCCATCTTTCAAAGCGGGCAGGAATATTTTCCGCCCCATGTGCGTGACCTCCAGCTTTGTCACATGGCGACGCAAGTTATATTCCTTGCGCAGCTTCCAGTGCTTGTCGAAGATCCCCACCCACCCCATGGCGCTGGCGACGAACAGGCCTCCGCTGCGGCTGGCGAACCGCACGAAGGTTGCAGGCTCCTTTGTGTGCAGCAGTTTGGCGCGTTTGCCCTGGGAGTTGATCAGTTGAATGGTTCCCTGTATACCTCCCACCGCCGCCCCCTGCCCTTTGGCCATGCAGGACAGCGTGTTGGTGTTCTTCATGATCCAAAGGTCCCACTCCTCGTTCCCCTCCCGGTCGAGCCGGACAAGATAATTATTCTTGGTCAGGATATATATCAGGGCTCCATCCTCGGACAGGGCCACGGAATTGGGGGTGTAATCCATTTTCTTTTTCCAGCGCAGCGATCCATCGGAGTTCAGGTATGCGATATTGTTCAGAAGATCGCACACCACTACGTCGCCTGTGGAATCCGCCTGGCACATGCACTCCACCGGGGCGCCATTTTCGTAGTCCCACTTTTTAAGTACTTTTATCCGATTGGTCATGATTGGCCGAAAATAGAAAGATCCGCGTCAAAAAAGTAGTATATTAGAGCGGAATGGATTAGGGCAAAGAAAACCTCTCGCGTAGCGGGTTATTATTGGGCGAATAGCGATGTTTATCACATTCGAGGGGATCGAGGGCTGCGGCAAAACCACCCAGATCAAGCTTTTGTGTGACAGGCTTTCCGCCGCGGGAGCGAATGTGGTGGCCACCCACGAGCCCGGGGGAACCTTTGCGGGGACCGAAATCCGCAAGATCGTGCTGCGCTCCGCTTCCGGCCCCATGGATCCGGTGACGGAACTTCTGCTTTTCTCCGCCGCCCGCAGCGAACTTGTGGACTCTGTTATCCTCCCGGCTTTGTTGCAGGGCAAGGTGGTGCTTTGCGACAGGTTCTACGACTCCACCACCGCATACCAGGGGCACGCCAGGGGGGTGGATATGGACGTGGTGGATCAGGTCACGAAGATCGCCACGGGAGGGCTGACCCCGGACCGGACCATTATTCTCGATCTGCCCGTGGAGGAAGGGCTGGACAGGGCCATGAGCCGAATGATGACGCAGAAAAATCCGGAGGCCAGGTTTGAGGAGGAAGGAATCCGGTTCCACACGCTGGTACGGGATGGTTTTCTGGCCATAGCGGCCGAAGAGCCGGAACGGGTGCGGATCGTGGATGGCCGGGGATCGGTGGAGCAGACGCATCAACTGGTGATAGCCCAGCTTAAAGACATCCTGCCGCTGGATTAGGGATTTAATCTCGGGCAGCCACCTGCGACAATGCTCCGCTTCTCTGTTAAATAAAGTCCAGGCTTCACTGTTTCACTTTGTCGGGCCCATATTGCTTCTTTCCCGACGCCGACCTGGTATTTTTTTCCATCGTTGGATACTCAACTCCAACCTTGGTAAACTGCTATCGAATTACCATATTCGGAGGATTCTTAAATGACATACAGCGCGCTTTTCGTGGGTTCGGTGGCGGCGGTAGTGGCCGCTCTTGGGGCGGCGGCCCTGGGCGCAGGATGGAGCGTGGGGCCGGTTGTCCTTTTGCTGGCCGCTTTGCCGGTGGCGGGGTTGGCCCTGGCCAGACGGCCCATTACCAGCGCTGTGCCGGATATGGTATTCGGCTCTATCGACACCGGCCTTTTGGTTATCCCCGCGGTACTGGGCGGGGCTGCGTTCGGCGTGGCGGGGGCAGTGGCTGGGAGCGTGATCGGCGACGCCATAACCGATTCCATCGCGGGCTTTTTTGAGGGTGGAATAGCCCAATGGCTGCGAAATATCGGCATCGAGGAGAGCCGCGAAGCGGTGACCACCGCTTTGGGGAAGATGGCCGGATGCCTGGCGGGAGGCGGCGGAGCCATGACACTGGCTGGATTTATGGGGGTGAGGTTGAGCATTGGCTGAGAATATGCTGAAATTAAGCCAGATCGTGGGACAATCCACGGCTCTGAAAAGCCTGCGCGCGTCGCTGCCACCTGGCCGACCTGGCAGCGGATACCTTTTCGCCGGTCCGGAGGGAGTGGGGAAAATGACCACGGCGATGGCCTGGGCCAGGGCCATGTTCTGCGTCTCGCCGGAGGGCCAGGACGCATGCGGGGTATGCGGCCCCTGCCAGAAAACGCAAAGCGGCAACCATCCAGACCTGCTGATCCTGAAGCCCTCTGTAAAGCTCAAGAAGGTGAAACAGGACATCGATATCGGCAGCATTCGCGAACTTATCGAACGTCTTTCCTATAGGCCCTATGAAGCGCAGCGAAAAATCGCCATAGTGCAGGACGCGGATAAAATGAACCTGCATGCCGCCAACGCTTTTCTGAAGACCCTGGAGGAGCCATCGGGAGACACAATTGTGATTCTCACCGCCTCCAACCCGGAAAAGCTGCCCGCCACCATCCTTTCGCGATGCAGGACGCTGAGGTTCACTCCGGCGCCCCTGGAGCAGATGGTGGAGTATCTGAAATCAAAAATGGGGCTGGACGATGGAACAGCCAGAACCTTGGCCGTGATGAGCCGGGGGGCGGTGGGAGCCGCCGACCCGGAGCGGCTTAAAGGTGATATAGAAATCCGCGCCATGGCTCTGGAGTTCCTCCGGGAATCGGCCAGCGCTCCCGTGGCGAAATTTTATAAAATGGCCAGGACCATGGACCGGGCCAAGGAGAGGGAAACCACCGACAGGTTTCTGGCCATGGTTCTTTCCCTTCTGCGGGAAATGGCAATCATGAAATTCACCGGAAAATATGATAACGTGGTAAATATAGATATATTAGCGGATCTGGAAAAGGCTGGACGTGGATATTCGGGAAGAGCCATTCTCGGATTGGCGGCTGCGGTGGAATATCTCATGTCCGCCAGAAGCTTGCACGTCAACCCTTTTCTCACGGTCAGCCTCCTCTTTTTGGAGGCAAGAAAGGACTCATGAACGAACCTTCCGATATCTCGGACAACGCCAGCGTGGAAGAGTTGAAGCCCTATCAGCTTCCCACGGAACCCATCCAGGATTTTGTGGTAAAAGTCCTCCTCAGCGCAGGAGGAAGGATGGGCGATTTCCTATGGAATGGAGTCCGGCTCAACGTGGGGGATAATTGCGTGGTGGAGGAGCAGGGCCGGGTGGAATTTGGCTCTGTGTCTTTATCGAAAAGGCCGCTATACAATTCCTGCCCCAAGAAGGCGCCCCAGGGCAAAATCCTCCGAAAGGCGACGGAGGCGGACATCCAGCTTTCCAAAAAACTGGCGGAAAAAGAGAAAGCCGCTCTTGTCTACTGCAAGGAAAAGGCGATGGAGCTTGGCTTGAAAATGAGCGTATCCAAAGCCAATTACAGTTTTGATGAGAAAAAGGCGGTGTTCTATTTCACCGCGGAGAGCAGGGTTGACTTCCGTGAACTGGTCAAGGAGTTGAATAATTTTACCAAGGTAAAGGTGGAGCTTCGCCAGGTGGGAGTGCGGGACAAGGCCAAGATTCTGGGTGGATGCGGCCCTTGCGGCTCGGAGCTTTGCTGCTCCGGGTTTCTTCCGGAATTCGTCCCCGTCTCCATCCGCATGGCCAAAAACCAGTTTTTGGCCCTCAGCCCGGAGAAGATATCCGGCGTGTGCGGCAGGCTGCTCTGCTGCCTTTCATACGAAAACGACGTGTATAAGGAATTGCAGAAGAAAGCGCCAAAACTGGGAAAAATGGTGGATACCTACGACGGAAAACGTGGAAAGGTTACCCAGCTCAATCTCTTGACCGATCGCATATCCTTAAGCTTCGAAGATGGGACACGAGGCGATTTCAATATCAACGAGCTGGGCTCTGGCCCCCCTGCCGAACCACGGCCCGTCGCCGCCAGGCAGGATGAGTTCCCACAACCTTTCGAGGCCAGATCCACCCCCCCCGTAAATGAGCCCAGAGAGCGGAAAAGCCGCCCTTCCCCGCCACGACAGACGGAGAAACCAAAATCCTCCAGAAGCGGCCAACGAGACTTCAAACGTAAAAGACCCGCTGACATCAATCCCACACCAGCGGCCAAAGCGGATGATGTCAAGGAGGCTCCCGCCACTGGCGAGCCGAAAGGCGAAAATGGAACAGCGTCCAGAAGGCGCAGAAGACGTGGACGAAGACGAACAGGGAATTGAATATGATACCTTCGCGCATTTTGAATCTGACCGCCATATTGAATCTGGCCGCGCTTCTTTGGGGTGGGCTGGCCTTGGCCGACCCGCTTTATGTGGAAGAAACAAAGGCGAGGATACGCTCCGGCCCGGGGACGGAATATAATATTTTGTGGGAGGCCCCCCGATATACCCCCCTGGAGTCCCTGGCGAAATATAAGGACTGGTATGTGGTTCGCGATTTCCAGAAGGATGTGGGGTGGGTGCACGAAGAATCCGTCAGAAAAGGAAAAGCGGCCATCGTTGTGCAAGACAAGGCAAACATAAGAAAATCGCCCGATCTAAAATCGCCCATCGTTTTCGTGGTGGAAAAACATTATCTGTTCCGGGTGATTGAGACCAAGGGAGGCTGGCTTAAAATCAAGGACACTGATGGCGAAGAGGGGTGGATCCATGAAAAGCTGGTGTGGGCGTCCTTATAGATATTATTCCTACCTTCATTAAATGAGTTTTTTATGGGCCGGCTCTGAACAGTTCAAATCTTTAGTATGAGAAACAAAGAGTTTATATTTGTATTCCTGCCCATTACCGCCATGGTTGGGGCGCTGATTTTCCTTTTCTTTCTGGCGGATGTGGGCAACGAGCGGCAGATTATCGAAACGGCGGAGAGAACCTCCATCAACTTCGCAGTGGAGCTTCTGCAAGAGGATATTTCCGATGCGGTCTCCGATATCGAGATCCTTTCCTCCAGCCAGGTTTTCAACGACTACACCTCAGCAGGCAAATCATCCTATCTGCCAGCCATATCCCATCTTTTCGCCCATTACTCCGAGGGGAAGAGGACATACGAAAGTATAAGTTTCCTGGGGCTGGATGGAATGGAGAACATAAGAATAAACTACAACAACGGGGCTCCCCTTGTGACGCCGGACGAAGATCTGGTTTCCAGGAAGAATTCTGGATTCTTCAAGGAGGCCATCACTTTGTCCATGGGCCAGACCTACATGACATTTCCGGAGGAGATTGGGGCAAATAGCGAAACCAGGGATTTTCAACGAAAGTCGATCCTGTTCCTGTCTCCTGTCTTCGACGCCTCATCCACCATGGTCGGCGTCCTGATGATCGAGTACAAAGTCTCCACCCTGGCCAGCCGCCTGTTGAAGGTGTTTACAAACATCACCAACACCTTCATGATCGCCGATATTGAGGGCCGCTGGCTACTCCCCCCCGTAAAGTCAGATATTGGACAAGACACCGGGGCCTCGACGCAGGAGCCTGCCCACACTCTGTACAAGGACGCATGGAGCAGGATAAAAACTTCCCCGTCAGGCCAGTTCCACACGGACATGGGGCTGTTCACTTTCGCCAATTTCTATTCACCCAAGGCCGTACATCACCATGTTACGTCAGGAGATGAATCGGCGGCGCGCAAGACATGGAAAATCATTTCGCTGGTTCCCGACGAAATGGTCAACCTGCAGTCCCGCAAGCTTTCGGCGCGGCTGGTCATCCTCTACGCCATATTTATCATTTTCATAGCCGGGGTTTTGAAACTTCTGGATAGACGGTTCGACAAAAGCGGCGACCCGCAAATCAAAATGGTTTCTCCAAAGGTTCTGATCGGAATTACCATTGCAATAGTCTTCACTTCGGAATTCATCGTCATGCTGGCGCTGCAGGCCGCGCCCCACATGAATCGTTTCTCCGAGGCGGCGCTGGACGCCACCTTGCTCTCCCTGCTGATTCTGCCCATGGTCTCCATTCTGCTTTTCCGCCCGTTGATGGGCCATATCCACGACAGGCAGATAAAAGAGGAGGAACTGAAAAGATCCGAAGAATATGTGCGCGCGATTATCAAAAGCGTGGGCGAAGGGATCGTGGTGTTTGATGAACATATGAAGATCAGGATGGTTAACGAGGAGTTGATCAATATTTTCGGATACACCGAAGATGAATTGCTTTATAAAAATGTATTCATCCTGGCTCCCATAGTCCCAAATCATGAAATTGGGGAATTCAACCCCAAGGATTCCACTTTCTTCAAAAGCCTGATGACCGCCATCGGAAGAAGAATCAAGGTCACTGGCAGACGGAAAAACGGGGAAAGTTTCCATCTGGAGGCGAGGATGGAGGAAACATCCGGAATCGACGGCGAGAGTATCTACGTTGGGGCGGTGCGCGATATAACCGACGAGGAACTGGCGCAAAAAGCCTTGGCCGAAAGCGAGGAAAAATTCCGCAGCTCCTTCGAGAACGCGGCGATAGGGATGGTGCTTACCAGCACTGAAGGACAATTCCTGCAGGTCAACAGCGCATTTTGCTCCATGCTGGGCTACACCAGGGTGGAGCTTTTGTCCAAAACCTTCGGCCAGATCACTTATGCGGAGGATCTGGAGGAGGATATGAGCCTGGTAAGCAAATCTTTAACCGGGGAGCTGGATTCCTTCCGGTTGGAGAAACGATACATCCATAAAAAAGGGGACATCGTATGGGTTCTTCTAAACGCGGCCATCGTCCGGGATGATAACAAAGCCCCCCGGTTTTTCATCGCCCAGATCGAGGACATCACAGAACGCAAGGAAACCGAGCTGGAACTGATAAAGGCCAAGGAAGAAGCGGAGGAATCCACCCTGCTAAAGGACAAGTTCGTCTCCCTGGTGGCGCACGATCTGCGATCTCCCTTTGTCTCCATCACCGGCCTGTTAAAGCTGATGCTGGCCGAGGAAGGCAAGGAGCTTTCGGAAAAGCACGCGTTGATGCTAAGGACCGCCTTGAATGCCGGCGAACAGTCCGTGGCGCTCATCGATGAGCTTTTGAATATCAGCAGGCTCAAAACCGGAGTGATAACACCCCAGCGAAAGTTCATGGACGCACATACGGTGGCGCTGATAGCCATCTCTTCCCTTTCGCATATCGCCGCCGGGAAAAATGTATCGATCGAAAACCATGTGCGGGAAGGAACCAGAATCTTCGCCGACCCCCGCCTCTATACAGAGGTAATCACCAACCTGCTCAGCAACGCCATCAAGTTTTCCCATTCCGGCTCCACAGTGCTGATTTCATCCCTGCAAGATGGCAGGGTCGGCCTGTCGGTGAAGGACTTCGGCATCGGCGTGAACAAGGATTATCTCGACAAGCTGTTCCGCTATGACGAAAAAACCCACACTAGGGGAACCCTGGGGGAAACCGGCACCGGCCTGGGCCTCCCATTGAGCTACGATATCATGCTGGCCCACGACGGAACCCTGGAATGCGCCTTGGTGGAGGATGGAGGCAGCATGTTCCTGGCCGTCCTTCCGGATGTCACACCCAGAATCCTGGTGGTGGAACAGGAACAGGCCATCACAGAACAGCTCCAGACTCACCTGGCTGACAATAAAGTGGAATTCATCACCGCCCAGGATTATGACACCGCAAGAGCGGCGCTGGATAAATCCCAGGTCCACCTGGTCATCGCAGACCTGGGATACGACCCGGAACTGGGCCTGGAGTTTATCGCCTACGCCGCGGGGGGGGGCAAATCCCATGAGATCCCCACCATCGCCATAACCACACCTCGGCAGGCCCTGGAGGCGCAAAGGGCTCTGAACGCAGGCGCCACGGACTTCGTCACCAAACCCCTGGATATGGAAGCCCTCCTGGCCCGCGCCCGCCGTATCATCCTGTAGAAAAACACAAGCTACTATATATTGGTTATCACCATGTCCCGAATATCACGAGAAACGAAAATCCTAACCATTTCCGCCTCTCTGCATTTCCTCACCCATATGTCCATGTTGATTTTCCCGGCGGTGGTGATGCCTATTTCCAGAGAGATGGACGCCACCCCCGCCAGGATAATCTCCCTGGGGTTCTTCATGTATCTGCTGTACGGTGGCCTGGCGCTGCCCGCCGGCTTCCTGGGGGACCGATGGTCCCGCATATCCATCCTTAAAATCTGCGCCGCTGGCATCGGAGGGGCCTCGCTTCTTGTGGGATTGTCCTCCTCCATGTTGGGGCTGACAGTGGCGCTCTCCCTGCTCGGCTTTTTCTGCGCCCTGTATCACCCCGCCGGACTGGGCATCATCGCCCATGAAATCGGGAAACAGGGTCGAGCCCACGGGATAAACGGAATCTTCGGCAACCTGGGCATCGCCGCAGCGCCCCTTTTCGCCGGAGTGGCCCTGATGATCGCCCCCTGGCGATATGTCTTTTTCGCGGCCTCGGCCCTTAGCATGGCCGTGCTGGCCTTAATCTACATACTGGAAGTCAAGGAACGAGACCGTCACGCCCCCCATCCCACAGGGCAAATCCCGGACCCCTCCGCCCATAAAGTCAGATACTTCGCCATCCTCCTGGGCGCCATGACCATTGTGGGACTGATATACAGGGCCAACTCTCTGGCGCTCCCCCCCATGCTGGAAACCGCAGCAGGGGGCCATCTGGCGGACCTTATCACCACAGTGGCCGAGCGCATGGGCAAGGACGCGGGTAGCGGCGCCGCCGCCATGATAGTCTCCTCCCTTTTTCTGTTCAGCGTGGTGGGCCAGGCAGTGGGGGGGAAACTGGCGGACAGGATGGACCTTCGTCATGGATACATCCTTTTTCACGCCATGGCCATGATTTTCATCGCCGCCGTGGGCGCGCTTTCCGGAATTCCGCTGTACCTGGCGGCGGCGGGGATGGTGTTTTTCAACCTTGGGATGCAACCGATTGAAAACAGCCTGGTTTCCAAATTCATTCCCTCAAAATGGATCTCCACAGGATACGGCATCAAGTTCACTTTCACCTTTGGAGTAGGCTCCCTGGCGGTGGGCCAGGTGGCCTGGGCGGAGGAAACGATCGGACTGAAGAACCTATACCCTATCCTCGCGGCGGAGGCCGCATTGGCCACCGCGCTGGCCATATGGCTTCTCATCGCCACCCGGAGCCTGGGGGAGGTTAGAAACATAAAAAAGGAAAATGAAAATTCTGGTTGACAAAAACGGCGAAAACAGACAGAATTAGCGTTTTACACAATTCGAAGTATCGGAAATTATGAAGCCTGCGGCCAAGAGTTACAGCGCCAAACCAGAGGATTTTCCTCTTAGCGCCAGGGAATGGTTCCTGGTGGACGCCGAGGGAAAAACCCTGGGACGTATCGCCTGCAAAATAGCGGATGTTTTGCGTGGCAAAAACAAGCCTACCTTCACTCCCCATGTGGACACAGGGGCTTTTGTGATAGTCATCAACGCCGAAAAGGTTTCCCTTTCCGGCAAGAAGCTGGACCAGAAGATATATTACAGGCACACTGGATATATCGGGCACCTCAAATCCGTTTCCGCCAGGGATTTATTGGCGACCAAACCGGAGGAGATTATCCTCAAAGCGGTCAAAGGGATGCTGCCCCACAACAAACTGGCCGACCAGATGATTAAAAAACTTAAAATATTCGCCGGCAATGAGCATCCTCATGCAGCCCAGAACCCGGCCCCCTTGGAGTTATAAAAAATGGCTAACCAGGTTGAAGGAAGAGTCTACGCCACCGGCCGACGCAAGACGGCTACGGCAAGGGTCTGGATCTCCACCGGATCAGGCAAATTTATCGTCAACAAGCAGGAGCCCATTGGCTACTTCAAGCGCTCCTCTTGTGAGTCCATAGCCAAAAGCCCCTTGAACTTGGCCAAACTCTCCGACAAGATCGACGTGTTCTGCACGGTGCGCGGCGGAGGCCTCAGCGGCCAGGCTGGCGCGGTGCGTCACGGGTTGTCCAGGGCTCTTGTGGCCTACGACTCCACATTGCGTCAATCCATCAAACGGGCAGGTCTTTTGACCAGGGATCCTAGAGTGGTGGAGAGAAAGAAACCGGGCAGGGCTGGCGCTCGAAAAAGATTCCAGTTCTCCAAGCGTTAAGCTTACCAGCGGCGTTGTCGTTCTTTCGTCCGGGCGGGCTGCCTTTTGGCTGTTCGCCCTTTTCTTTCCCCATCGCCGCTTCCTTTCCAAAAGCTTTCCAAGCGCCCACCAAATGGGATATCATTCATCTCTTTGAACCACATGCTATGAGGGTTACAAAAACATGGTCAAAGTGGCAGTTATCGGCGCCACCGGATACACTGGCCAGGAGCTGCTGAAGCTTCTACTTAAAAGAAGCGATATCGAGGTTACCGCCGTCACCAGCGAAACCTCCGCCGGCCAGCACCTGGGCCAAACCGCGCCCACCCTGGCAAGGGATCACCACCTGATTCTGGAAAAATCTGATCCGAAAGCCATATCAAAACGCGCCGATGTGGTGTTTATGTGCCTCCCCCATGGCCAGGCCATGAGCACCGCCGAAATATACCTGGACAAGGGACTCAAGGTCCTGGACCTTTCGGCCGACTTCCGGCTTAAGGACCCTGCCCAATACAGGCAATGGTACTCCCTGGAGCATACGGCCCCTGGGTTGCTGGCCAAGGCCGTATACGGATTGCCGGAGCTATACGCGCCAAGAATCCGCACGGCGGATCTGGTGGCGGTTCCCGGCTGCTACCCCACTTCCGTCATCCTGGCCATGGCCCCGCTGCTGGGCCTCCCTGGATTGGATGCGCAAACCTTGACGGTCAACTCCGCCTCCGGCGTTTCCGGCGCCGGCCGGACACTGAAGGATCATTTGATGTTCGCCCAGATGGAGGGGGATTTTTATGCGTATGGCGCCCCCACCCACCGGCATACGGTGGAGATGGAGCAGGAGCTGACCCACGTCGCAGGAAGGGAGATGAAGGTGTCGTTCATCCCCCATCTTCTTCCGGTCAGCAGGGGGATATACACCACCATTACCGTGGGAACCAGTCAGGCCGTGGATGAGGAATCGATCACAGAAACGCTGAAGAAGTTTTATCTAAACTCGCATTTTGTCCATGTGGTCTCCGGCTTTCCCCAGATGAAATGGACGTTGAACACAAACCACGCATACATCGGAGCCCGGGTGGACAAACGAACCGGCCTGGCCATCATCACCAGCGCCATAGACAACCTTGTGAAAGGCGCCGCAGGCCAGGCGATGCAGTGCTTCAACCTCATGAACGACATGGACGAGGCGGAAGGAATAGACTGACCTTATGGAAAAAACAAGAACCGGAGTCACCGCCCCTCTCGGCTATTCCGCCGGAGGGATCCATTGCGGAGTCAAGAAAGGGGATGTGTTGGACCTGGCTATGGTGGTTTCCCAGACGGAAGCCTCCGCTGCAGGAGTCTTCACCGCCAACCTGGTCAAGGGAGCTCCTGTCCTCCTCTCCATGGCCAACATCAAAAAGGGCAAAATTAAGGGGATCGTTATAAATTCCGGCAACTCCAATGTGATGACCCCCACAGCGGACAGAGATGCCATGACCATGGCCACCGATGCCGCCGACGCCCTGCGCGCCCCGGCCAACAGGATTATTGTGGCCTCCACAGGGGTCATTGGCCAGCCCCTGCCCGTGGAGCGGGTGACGGAGGGGATAGCGAAACTGTCCCGAATTCTCACCCCGGAGGGAGGGGCGGACGCGGCCAGGGCTATCATGACCACCGACACCTTTCCGAAAGAGGCGCAGACCTCCCTGGTCATCGGCGGCAGAAAGGTGACAGTCGGGGGAATGGCCAAGGGGAGCGGAATGATCCACCCGAACATGGCAACCATGCTGGCCTTCATCACCACCGACGCGGCGGTGACCCCTGCGGTTTTGCGCCGGATGACCCGCAGAGTCAACGAAGTGTCTTTCAACAGCATAACCGTGGATGGCGACACCTCCACCAGCGACATGTTTATAGTCCTGGCCAATGGCGCATCGGGCGCGGCGCCGATAACTTCCGCTTCCGGCAAAGAGTTCCAGGCCCTGCTGGGGGCCATGACCGATGTGGCCCGCGACCTGGCCCGAATGATAGTCCGGGATGGCGAAGGGGCCACCAAGTTCGTCACTGTGCGCGTGGCGGGCGCCCGCAATCCCAGGGAGGCCAGATTGGCCGCCATGGCCGTGGCGAAAAGCAGCCTGGTCAAAACCGCTGTATTCGGGCAGGACCCAAACTGGGGCCGGGCCTTGTGCGCCCTGGGATACTCCGGAGCCAAGTTCGACCCGCGCAAGGTCAAGCTCTCCATTTGCGGAATGACGGTTTTCAACAAGGGGCTTGCCGTCATTGGCGACTCCCGCTCGAATCTGAAGCAAAAGCTGGCGGACAAGGAGATAGACATCAGCGCCGAACTGGGCGCAGGGGATGGCTCGGCGGAGGTGTGGACTTGCGACCTGTCCTATGAATACGTCCGGATCAACGCCGAATACACCACATAAGTGATTTACGTCCATCACCCCATTCGGGGAGAGATGATCCGGAAAGTGAACAGGTTTCTGGCCCTCGTCTCCATCGATGGGCGGGTGGCGCAGGCGCATATACCAAACTCCGGCAGGCTGGCGGAGCTTATGACCCCGGGCCTCAGCGTTATCCTGGAGCCGGCGGATAAACCCGAGCGCAAAACCTCTTTCACGCTCAAATCGGTCCGGTTCCAGGGACGATGGGTTTGCGTCGATTCCACCTTACCCAACGCCTTGGCGGAACAGATGGCAAAGGATACGGTTCTTCCCCTTTTCGAGGGGTACAGTCAGGTCCGCCGCGAGGTTTCCATGGGCGCCCACCGGTTCGACATGCGGCTGGATGGAGAGGGGAAAAAACCGATGATTGTGGAAGTGAAATCGGTAACCCTGGTGAAAGACGGGGTGGCCATGTTTCCCGACGCCCCCACCATAAGGGGCGCCTCGCACCTTCGCGCCCTGGCGGCCCTGGGAGATGAAGGGATGGAAAGGCTGGCGCTTTTCATAATCCTGCGATCCGACGCCTCCAGCCTTCTTCCGAACTTGCAGACCGACCCGGAATTCACCAAAGCTCTGCGCGATTCCCAGAAGGCGGGGGTGCATATGCGCGCGGTGAAATGCGCAGTGGGAGAGCGAAACGTGCGGATATTGGGGCCTGTGGAGATCGGAATGTAGCCCCCATGCCTGGCGTCTGCGCCCCGTTATGGGCTGGCCTGTATCTCCTGCAGGAGCTCGCTGGCGGCGATGGCGCCGTTTTCATAACCGGCCGCATTGGCCACAATCAACGCCCTGGTGGCGAAAAGCCGCGCCTGCCCGGTTTCTTTTTGCAAACGATATCCCCTGGCCAGCCCCAAAAGATCCATGGCGATCTTGCGGCCTATCTTCAGATCCCTGTCCAGACCAAGCGCCAAAAGATACGCCTCGTTCGCCTTTTCCGCATCACCTTCAGTCTCGGCGATTTCCCCCATCAACCTAAAAGAGTTGGCGGTCTCCTCCTGGTCTTTGCTCTTTTTATTCTCCACCAGGGCCTCGGTGGCCAGGGTTCTTCCTTTGTCCAAGGTTCCCTGGGCCACTGCCACCCTACCCATCACATTGAGAATCCTCCCCATCAGGGCGCATTTGGCCTTCCGGCAATGCTCCATGGCCTGCGTCGCCCATTGTTCCGCTGTGGCCGGGTCCGCGCTGTCCAGATTGATGATGGCGTTGAGAATCGTGATCCTGGCCATGGCGTCCTGCATCGCTGTTTCCTTTTCCCGGCCCATCCCCATTTTTGTCTCCTGCTCGAATATTTCCACAGCCGCCGCCAGCCTGCTCTGGGCCTGGGGAATATTCCCAAGACGCATGAAATCCACAGCGATGTTATGGAACTCCATGATGGCTCCTGCGATATCGTCCGCCGCCAGCCTGGCTTGCAACGCCAGCTGGTGCAGACGCAAGGCTCTTGTATAATTGTTCCCCGAGGCGGCGGCGGCGCCCCGGACGTTATACTTGAGCGCCTCATCCTCCTGGGAGGCGGCCATGGCGCCAGTGGCCATAGGGGCCCACACCGCCAGGGCCATGGCATAGGCCATTAGGGGGAACATTGGCCTCCACCCCATAAATTTACTTTCCACCATAGCTATCCACCTCCATGGGGGCGCTTTTGGGTGGCTCGATGTTGGAGCTGACGGGCCAGGTTTTTTTCAGCGATTCCATAACACTGTCGGCGTCTTGCGAAACATCAATGCCCGTTTCAACTATC
The DNA here is from genome assembly GCA_029879765.1 of Nitrospinota bacterium. Taxonomy (GTDB): domain Bacteria; phylum Nitrospinota_A; class UBA7883; order UBA7883; family UBA7883; genus JAOUMU01. The sequence goes on from JAOUPQ010000010.1 coordinate 15,771, forward strand.
TCCGGCAAATCCTGGGACAAAGTCTTCGTCAACCCCTGCAACTCCGCGGTGACATTGGCGATGGATTCGAGGGAATCTTCTATCTTCTTAAACGTGCCCGGCAGCGCCGCGTTGGTGGTGCCAAGCGCCCTGTTCAGGTCCTGTATGGCCAGATGCGCTTCCTGGCTCATGCTCAATACCTGCTCATTCACAGTCAGAAGCGTATTGTCCAGGGCGACGAACGACTTGTCGATCTTTTCCCTGGTCTCCACCAGGCCCACTGTAAAGCTGTGGATATTTTCAAACGCCTTGCGCACTTCGCCATCCGGGTCGTTCAGATACTTCATGGTATTCGCCGCCTCTTCCTGCACCTTCTTGACCTGCTCGGATATCAGTTCAAAATAATCGTTGAGGGTTTTCTCCTTTTCAAATTTGACAAAGCTTGCCTCTTTCACAGAAGTGTCCGACGCTCCGGGGATTATCTCGATTATCTGGTCACCGATAACGTTTTCTTTCCGCAAAAACGCATTGGAGTCCATAGGTATCCATTCCAGATAGCGGGTCTTGATATCCAGCGTGACCTTCACCGCCAGGCCGCTGAGCCCCGCCGATTGGTGGCTCTCCACCTGGGACATGTCCCAAAGATCCTGCTTGTGCACGGAGCCGATGGTGAATCCGGAAAGCTTCACCGGCATTCCTTCTTTTATCCCCTCGCCGCTTTTCACGAAAAAGAAGAGCGAACTGGAAGGGGAAAAAATATCGCTTCGCTGTATAACGAAGGCCAAAAGCGCCACCAGGGCCAGAATGGAGATTAGGGCGAAAATCCCCACCTTTATCTCCAGCCCCTTAAAACGCCTGTTGGTTTGGGAATAAAAAGCCATATCGCCTACACTCCAGTTCCTCTATCCACCGCCTCCAGCGCAATATGGCTGGACGCGGAAATCGATTTTAACGTCGATTCGTCGTATGTGACAAACATCGATATCCGATCCTCGCTTCTCCGATGGAACGTCATTGCCAATTGTATAACATTTGCTCTGTCGCCATCCCGAAGCCCCCCCGCTATCTCCTCATATATCATCAGTTCAGGCTCCATGGCCATGGCTCGGATCATCCTGACCACCTTCCCCTGAAAGGGCCTGAGCTCGTTGGGCGCCGTGGCCATTATCTCCCTTCCCTGGTCGGCGTCCAGGCCCAGGGCCTGCAGCGTCTGCGCTGTGAATGTCTCCAGTTGCTCCAGGCTCTTCTTTCTGTGAAACAAGGCGGGCAGAGCTACGTTTTCACAAGTAAGAAGGTTGCTTATCAACCCGCCACTTTCCATCACCAGCCCCACTTTGCTCATAAGGCAAATATACTCCTCCTCGGTGACGGCGTATATATCTTCACCAAGGATCCGCACCTCCCCCATGTGGGGGGCCAAAAGCCCCGCCGCTACCTGGAAAAACTCCCCCGCCGCCTCTTTGGAGGGAGCAACCACTTTGATCAAGCCCCCTTTTTCCGCGTCAAAAGACACAGGGCCGAGCCATTCGGTCTGAACATTTTTAAAACTTATCATAGGAAAATAAAGTAGGCGAACAATCCGTCGATGATGAACACCGCAAACAGAGTGCGCATCTGGGAGCCTATGATCGCCTTGGGTATTTCCGTGATGGATGTCCCCACCATGCAACCATGGGCGCTGGTCACCGTGGCGATGGCGGCGCCGAAGACCAGGCTTTTGGAGATGGAAATGGCCAGGTCGTAGACGCTTATCGACAGGAGAATGGAGGTGACATGCTGGCTGAAGGAAATGTCGATGAGCGCCATGGAGAGGATAAACCCGCCCATGATGGCGGTGGCCTGGAAATATATGTTAAGAAGGAACAGGGAAACGATGGTGGAGACCATGCGCGGAACCACCAGGTATTGCATGGGATTGATTCCCATGGCCCGCAACGTGTCGAACTCCCTGTTGATTTTCATGGAGGAAAGCTCTGCGGTCAACGCCGCTCCGCTACCGGATATCATTAATATGGTGGTGATAAGGGGGCCCAGTTCCCGGATCACGGTCCACATCAACGCCTTGCCGATCAACTCCGCGTCATATCCGAAAGCCTGGGATATCTGGGTTATTATCACCATTCCGGTGAGGGCGGCCACCAGGGTTATCCTTTGCAGCGACTCCACAGTGTTGAAATATACCTGTCGGAACAACACATCCCTGGCTGGGAGTCTGGCCAGGGCCGAGAGGTTCGAGAACATGTATACCAGAAACTGGTAATAGCCCAAATATCGGGAGCCTCTTTTTTGTGTGCTGATAAGCGCGACCGTATCCAAATATTACCGTCCTTACATAAATAGCCTTCGGCTGGCGCCGCTTGCATAGACGCCTATTCTACCACGCCTTATGCGCGGATATCATATCCCTTGAATCTTGCGCCGGGTCTCGGTTAATGTTAACCATGATTCCAAAGCAAGCCAGGGAACGCCTGAAAGATATCTATCCGCAGGACGCTATTTCCCACCAGGCGGAAGACCTGGTGGCCTACGGGTTCGACGCGGCCGCCATTGCGCCGGAGAGCGCGCCGGAGATGGTGGCGTTCCCCACCGAAACCGGACAGATCAGCGCCACACTGAAGCTGGCCAACGAATTCGGCTTCCCCGTCACCGCCAGGGGGGCGGGAACCGGGGCTGTGGGCGCCGCCGTGCCGGTTCATAAAGGTTTGGCCCTTGTCATGACCCGGATGAACAGGATTCTGGAGATCGACAGGGACAACCTGACAGCGTTGGTGGAGCCTGGGGTGGTTACAGGAAAACTTCAGGAGGAGGTGGAGAAACTGGGGCTTTTCTATCCTCCGGATCCCTCCAGCCTCCATGTCTCCACCCTGGGCGGCAACGTGGCGATGGGCTCCGGCGGCCCCAGGGCTGTAAAATATGGGGTCACCCGCGACTATGTGCTGGGCCTGGAAGTGGTGTTTGCCGATGGATCGATAGTCGCAACAGGCGCCCAGACCATGAAAAGCGTGGTGGGTTATGACCTTACCCGGCTCATGGTGGGCTCGGAGGGAACGCTGGGAATCGTCACCAGGATCCGGCTGCGGCTGATCCCGAAACCGGAAACAGTGATGACCGCCACAGCTTCGTTCGCGCAAGTATCCCAGGCGGCCCGAGCCGTGGCGGCCATCACCAGCGCCAGGATCATCCCTTGCGCGCTGGAGCTAATGGACCGCGGGTCGGTGGAAGCGGTGGAGAAGCTGCTGCAAGCCGGTTTGCCAGCGGCCTCGCTTCTGCTGATCGAAACAGACGGGCCGAAGGAGCAGGCCTCCATGGAAATGAGCAGGATCGAGGGGATATTGCGCGAACATGGCGCCGAAGGGGTAAAGACGGCCTCCACGCGAAAGGACAGGGATCTTTTGTGGAAAGCGCGGCGGAGCATGTCCCAGGCCACTTCCAGGATGGCGCCGAACAAGATAAATGAGGATGTGACCGTCCCCCGCTCCCGAATCCCCGACCTGATATCCCGGCTGGAGGCTCTGTCGGAGAAAACCGGGGCGCCGATTATCAGTTTCGGCCATGCCGGGGATGGTAATATGCACGTCAACATTCTGACGGACAAACGGGACGAAAAGCGTTACGCCCAGGCGCTAAAGACGGTGGAGGATGTGTTCCGGATAACCCTTGAGCTAGGTGGAACCCTATCTGGTGAACATGGCATTGGACTTGCCAAGGCTAAATATATAGAATCAGAAATAGGAGAAAGAGGGGTGGAGATCATCCGGGCGATAAAAAAGCTTTTCGATCCGAATAATATCCTGAACCCTGGAAAGATAATCCCTGAATAGGAGTCGATAATAGAAATGGATGTACTGATTTTTCTGGGAAGCGCCTCGGACATGGAAGTGGGAGAGGAGATCGTCGGCAGCCTGGAGCGGTTTGGCGTGAGTTATGACTTGCGGATCACCTCCGCCCACAGGACGCCGGAAAAAACCCGAAGTCTTGTGCGCTCGGCGGAGGAGAATGGCGCCAAGGTCATCATCTGCTGCGCCGGACTGAGCGCCCATCTGGCCGGCATGGTGGCGGCGGAATCGCTGTTGCCGGTCATAGGAGTGCCATTGGCCGCAGGGCCGCTGAACGGATGGGACGCGCTTCTGTCCACCGTCAACATGCCCGGCGGGGTGCCGGTGGCCACTGTATCGCTGGGTAACAAGGCCGGGGGAAAGAACTCGGCGCTGCTGGCGATCCGGATCATCGCATTGACCGACAGGATAGTGGCGGAAAAGCTGCGCGAATACAAAGTGGAAATGGCGCTGGGAGTGGAAGAGGCGGACCGCAAGTTCTCCAAACGGTCGGATCACCCATAAAGTTTGCCGGTGGGGCGAGGGAAGGAAGCCAGGGCCAGGCCGGATGGGATATTCGGCCCTACTCCCTGGTGAACAATAGGTTGCGCCATCGCCAAAAATAGGGGGGTGGTGGTGAACACCATGCCGCTTCTGTGTTTTTGCGCGCAGGGGCAGATGACCACCCGGAGGAGGGTCCGTCAGGCGGTCAGTTTGTTAACCATGTTGATGAAATCTTTAGTAGCGATAGGTTTGGTGACATATTCCAGCGCCCCCAGGCCGTGGACCGATTCGATGAAGCTGTCGATATCCCCATGGCCGGTCATGATTATGGCTTTCTGCCCTTCGCGAACCTCCCCGATTTTGCGGACAAAATCCATCCCGGACATTCCCGGCATCAGCAGGTCGGAGATGATAAGGTCGTAGGAATGTTCCTGAAGCATTTCCAGCGCTTTTTCCGCCGATATCGCCGAGTCTATCTTATACCCGCTCTGCCCTAGGATCTCCTGGGACCAAAGCAGATGCGCCTCGTCGTCATCCACAACGAGAATTGTTTTTGCAGTTTGAACCATCACCACTCCGAACATTTTTTCAATAGACAGTATAGAGATAATTTGCCCACTTTCCAAGAACGTAATTACACCTCATCCCAAAAGCTGCCCTGGTGTCATATAATCCCTTGTTTTTGGGTGGAGGCAATAAGTTCTTGCAATTTGCTCCCCTGGGCAAGTATCATTCTAAATTCCTTGATTATAGATACAAATTAATCCCCGAACGGAATTGATTCCCGGTTTTTCATCAAAACGGAACTGATGGCGAGTTTTGCAGACAACACACGGATAGTTATCACGGGCGTGGGCCTTACCGCCCCCAATGCGGATAACCTTGGCGATTTTCGCAAGGCCCTGCTGGAGGGAAGAAGCGGTATAGAAATGTTCGAGACCCGCTATCTGCCCCCGGTCCCGGCTGGGGTATGTCGGTTCGACAAGTTCAAGCATGAAACCAAAAAGGCTGCTCGCAGGGGCACCCGCGCCGGGTCCATTTCCATCTATTGCGCCAATGAGGCCGTGCTGGACTCCGGCTATGATCTGCAGAACAGCGACCGCTCCCGGATGGGGGTTTTCATCGGAATCACAGAGCATGGCAACGTGGAGACGGAAAACGAAGTCCACAGCCTGGCCAAATATAACAACGACGTAAAGTTCTGGACCCATCATCACAACCCCAGGACCGTGGCCAACAACCCGGCGGGGGAGGTGACCTTGAACATGAAGATCACCGGTCCGCACCTTTGCATGGGGGCCGCCTGCGCGGCGGGGAATCTGGGGCTGATCTACAGCGCCCAGATGCTGCGTCTTGGAGAGGTGGATTTTGCCCTGGGCGGCGGCGTGTCGGAGAGCATCCACACCTTCGGCATATTCGCAAGCTTCAAAAGCCAGAACGCCCTGGCCCATCATGAGGACCCCACCAAGGCCTGCCGCCCCTTCGACAGGGACCGAAACGGCATCGTGGTCTCCGAAGGTGGCTGCATGTACACCATGGAGCGCCTGGAGGACGCCCAGGCCCGAGGCGCCAAGATATATGGAGAGATCGCCGGATACGCCTACAACTCCGACGCCACCGATTTTGTGCTGCCTAATCCCCAGCGCCAGGCGGAGTGCATGAATCTGGCCCTCAAGCGCGCCGGCATCGCTCCTGAGGAAGTGGATATCCTAAACACCCACGGCACCGGCACCCAGCAAGGGGACGAGCATGAATGCGAGGCGGCGCGCACGGTGTTCCCGAACTCCCCCAGGCCCTATATTAACAATACGAAAAGCTTCATCGGCCATTGCATGGGGGCCGCTGGCGCCCTGGAACTGGCCGGAAACATCCCCTCCTTCCAGGATGGGCTTGTGCATCCCACCATCAACCTGGATAATATAGATCCCGACTGCAAACTGGAGGGGCTGGTGATCAACAAACCCCGGGCGGTGGAGAATGTAAAATACATCATGAACAATTCTTTTGGGATGCTGGGCATCAACTCCGTGGTAATATTGAAAAAATTTGAAGATTAACGACGGATTAGCGATAATGTTTGTTTGCAAGAGGATTCAATGTATATAGGATACGAGCATGACCGGTGAAGGAATTCGTCAGGCGATCCTGGAAATCATAAACGAGATCGTTCCCGATGAGGATTTGGCCAATGTGGACCCTAAAGTGCCTTTCAGGGATCAGATAGACCTGGATTCCATGGACTTTCTGGATATTGTCATGGAGCTTCGGAAGCGCTACAGTGTCGAGGTGCCGGAGCAGGACTACCCCCAGCTTCTGACGCTAAGCAGTACCGTCGATTACCTCCTGCCCAAGATGGAGAGTCTGTAGGATTTGCTCCCGGTCTCCGCTCCACGGTTTAACTAATTGCGATACGACACCGTAATAATAGGAGCGGGCCTTTCCGGGCTTGCGGCAGGCGCCAGGCTTGCGCATTATGGCAAGAAAATCCTGATTCTGGAGCGCCATTACAGAATAGGAGGGTTAAGCTCCTTCTATCGCGCGGGGGGGATCGAGCTGGATGTGGGCCTGCATGCGGTGACCAACTACAACCCCACCGGCCCCAACTCCGCCCCCATGGCCCGTCTTTTGCGCAGGCTGCGCATCAAGCTGGAGGATCTGCGGTTGTTTCCGCAATTCGAAAGCAGGATAGTCTTCCCTGGGGCCACTTTGCGCTTTTCCAACGACCAGGAACTGCTGGAATCGCAGATTGAAGCGGTTTTCCCGGGCCAGGGGGATAATTTCCGAAAGCTCGCCAGATTGGTGGACGACCTGTACAGCAGGGACTTCGAATCAGGCCCGGCCTCCGCCAGACAGATAGTCTCCTCCATTATCACAGAGCCACTGCTGGTGGAGATGCTCTTCTGCCCTCTCATGTTCTATGGATGCCCTCAGGAAGACGACATGGACTTCCGACAGTTCGCCCTGATTTTCCTCAGCGTATACAACGAAGGGATGGCCCGCCCCAGGCTGGGTATCCGCCCCCTGCTCGAACTGCTGCAATCCAGGTTCCAGGCGGCGGGAGGCGAATTGCGCACCCGATGCGGCGTTTCCCATGTGGAAGTGGTGGGCGCCAAAGCCCAGGCGGTGGTGACCGACCAGGGGGAAAGGATAGAATGCGATTCCGTGCTTTCCTCCGCTGGCCTGGCGGAGACCGCCGCCATCTGCCCGCAAATAGCCGCGGGGCCAGCCCCGGAGCCTGGGCGTATGTCCTTCACGGAGACGATCCACGCCCTGGACGCCCCGGCCAGGGATTTCGGCCATGACTTCTCCCTCACCTTTTACAGTGACGAGGAGAAGTTTTTCTATCGGCGGCCCAACGAGCCGGTTTATACAAAAAGCGGTGTAATCTGCCTAACCGGAAATTTCGCCTATGACCAACCGGTGGAGAAAGAGCTGCTGCGCCACACCCAGATGGCGGATCCGTTTTTCTGGGAAAGCCTTGAAAAAGAGGAGTATAAGGAAGCGAAAAGGGAATGGCAAAAGCAATCGGACAAGGCGCTTTTCTCCAAAGTGCCCGGCCTGGAGGCGCATTCCAGATTCGTGGACATGTTCACCCCTTCCACCATAAAAAAATTCACCGGACATATTAATGGCGCTGTGTATGGCGCTCCGGTTAAAATAAAGGACGGGGTCACCCCCGTGGAAAACCTGTTCATCTGCGGGACGGATCAGGGATATCTTGGAATTGTGGGCTCCATGGTTAGTGGAGTCGGCATCGCAAACTGGCATTTATTGAAATAGCGACATGGCTTTAAAGGGACTTGAGAATTTAAAAAAGGAATACGACTGTATCGTCGTGGGCGCCGGCCTGGGCGGGCTCACCTGCGCCAACAGGCTGGCCACCGCCGGGCATTCGGTGCTTTTGCTGGAGCAGCATATCCAGTTTGGAGGGCTGGCCGCCTGGTTCAAACGCAAGAAGCATATATTCGACGTGGCCCTGCATGGATTTCCAGTGGGGATGAAAAAAACCTGTCGCAAATACTGGAACAAAGAGATGGCGGATCGTATCGTGCCGCTGGAGGGGATCAAGTTTGACAATCCCCAGTTCTCCCTTTCCACCACCTACGAGCGGGAGGACTTCACCCGAATCCTGGACGAGAAATTCGGCGTCAACCGGGCCACGGTGGAGCGGTTTTTCGAAGCCTCCCGCGCCATGACCTTCACCGACGATGATTCCATGACCACCCGCCAGTTCCTGAACCAGTTCTTCCCCGCCAGGACGGATGTGTGGCGCCTGTTGATGGAGCCGATCACCTACGCCAACGGCTCCACCCTGGATGATCCGGCGGTGAGCTATTGCATCGTGTTCTCCAATTTCATGAGCAAAGGGGTG
>JAOUPQ010000134.1 GCA_029879765.1 Nitrospinota bacterium
CAAGCGTCGGACTTCATGAAGTCGTAATAGTTGTTGGAGAGCGCCTCCCCCACTTCGGTGGCCTCCAGCCCCTTTTCGAAATCGTTATACTCGCGATAATCCCGGGTGCCGTCATAATAATGGCGGTTGTAGTGGCGATAGTAGTTATTGCTGCGCCACTCATCCTGGGTCATGGCGCTGTCCCGCACCATATCCCCGGTCAACAAGGGCTGGTCCGCGGCTTTTACGAACTGGAAACGGTAATGCTTTTTGGTCGCTTCCAGATCACAATCCCATGTCTTTTTCTGTATGTTGTCCACCACCTCGGAGAACAGCTCCTTGATCCTCTCATTATTCAGGGCGCCTAATTTGGAAACAGCGTCCAGCGCAATCTGTTCGTAATAGTTGCCGGTCACCTCCGTCAGCTTCCGGATGGACACCGGATCCCTGCTGATTATCTTCACCAGCCCCCTGGTTTCCATGTCCATGTACATGGCGGTGAGGGTGATGGTCAGTGGAAGCTCCAGAAACACCCCCGCCTCCACCGGCTCCAGGTCCGCGATCTTGCCAGGCTTGCGAAATGTGCCCACCTCCACCTTCGGCGCGCTCCATTCGCGCCCTTCCCAGGAGACCTGTTTGACTATCCTGGCCCTCTGCACAAAACGGCCATATTTGTATGGCAGGAACAAAGATAGCAGCGCCGCCAGACCTCCCGCCAGAAGCTCCGGATAGCGGATCAGACTATCGGATATTTTATCGAGCAGAGAAGTGTCGGCTGTGGCGGGTGGTTTCATATTCCCGGCGACCTGGCTGAAAGGCATGCCTGGAGAAGGCGCGGCCTGGCGAGCAGGAGAGGCCGGGTTAAGCGGGAAGGCCTCGTTGGAGACATACTGCTGTATCTCCATCTTCTCCCTGGTCTTCAGGCCATCCTTGTGTAGGCGCACCGTAAACCAGAACGCGCCATTTCCTCCCGGCTGGCCGTAGTAATCGATCTTGTAGTTCTTGTTCATGAACTTTTCTGTCCGGAACTTCACCGACTCCAGAAACTGCTGGTCCACCTCCGGCCCCGGCGCCTCTATGGGGTAGTGGATCATCATGGTCTGGTGGGACAATGGCGCATCCCACTGGGCGGGCGCCCAATGGAATACGGTAAGCTTACCCAGATCCGCCGCCTCGGTGGTGGACAGATGACCTTGCCGCCCCAGATCGGCGGCGAAGTGGAGCGTGAAGATGATTCCTCCCGTCCCGTACCTGGCCCCCTGGGCCAGCAGGATATCGAATTTCCGAGAAGACATACGCCGGACATCCAGGTTGTATCTTGCTCCGTTATCCCCTTCGGCGAAACAGTTGGCGTGGTCGAACACAGGGTTTTCCGCCGCCCCTTCCAGGTAAAACCCGCCCATGGTTCCGGAGAAGACCTGGTATCGAATCCGGTAGAGGAAATCCACCTTGCCATCGTTGCGCAGGGATATGTTGGCCTCCACCCAGTCCGGACTGGCGGACAGGGCCATGGCCGAAGAGGCGCAAAGCGTCAGCGACCAGAAGAGAATGAATATGAAAGTTCTTTTCATTTACAACTTTCCCCAAACTGCAATCAGAACCATGCGCCTTTTCCGGGCGCAAATCACTTGGCGATATCGTACACCCGGTCCCAGTCGTCCGGCGGCGGCGCCTCGATAAGCTGTGCGCATCGTTTGTAATACAGTTTGCAGGCCACATCCCCGCCCGGGTTCATTTTGTCGCATCTTTCAAACAACTCGGCCGCTTTTTCGAATTCCATCAGCCGGAAGGTGGCCAGCGCCAGGGCGAACATCCCCACAAACCGGCGTTGCCGCTCGGTGATCCGGTCCATTTCCTCTATCACTTCATACAACCGGATCGGGGTATCCTTTCCCTGCACCCGCACCATATCCACCTCGCGACAGAAGAAACGGTCCTTAACCAGCTCATAGGTAAATTCGGAGGCCATAATGTAGGATCCGTAATACTTGTTGGCGCCCTCCAGCCGCGCGGCCAGGTTCACCGAATCCCCCATCATGGTGTAGTCCATTCTTTCCCTGGACCCCATGTTCCCCACCACCATGGGGCCGGTGTTTATCCCCATGCGCACCACCAGCTCATCACGCCCTTCTTCCCGCCATTCCCTGCGCATCTGCGCCAGCTTGCGCTGTTGCAATACCGCCGCCAGCACCGTCATCTCCGCGTGACGATCCATGGGCAGGGGCGCCCCCCAGAAGGCGATTATGGCGTCCCCCTCATATTTGTCCACTGTCCCGTCCAGGTCGTTTATTATCCGGGACATCTCGGAAAGGTATTCGTTGAGCAGGGTGACAAGCCGGGATGGGGGCAACTTTTCCGATATGGTGGTGAACCCGGCCACATCGGAGAAAAACGCGGTCATGATCCTTTTTTCACCACCCAGGTTCAAAAGCTCAGGATTTTGCACGATCTGCTCCACCACCTTTGGGGAAAGATAGCGACTGAACGCGCTTCTGATGAACTTTTTCGACTTCTGCTCCTGCACATACTGGTATGCGTTGATGGTGATGACACCCGCCACAATGGTGAAAGTGGGCATGATGGTGTTCAGCCATATGGACTGGACGGAGAACATCCAGTAATTGAAATATACCAGGCCCACGATAAGCGACAACGCCAGCCCAAGCCCCACCGCCACGCTGGTGCGATGCAAGACAAGATAAAGGAGCGCCCCCACGAAAAGGATCAACAACGCGTCGAGAACAAATTGCAGGTCGTATCGATAAATCCCCATCCCGGACAGGATGTTGGCGGCCATGGTGGCGTGGATCTCCACTCCGGCATATTTGCCCATGGGGGTCTGGCGCAGGTCATAAAGCTGGGTGGCGGTGGCCCCGATAAAAGCCAGCTTTCCCTCCAGCCTGGCGCGCATCGCCTTGTCCGCAGGATCGGCGGTCAACACATCCGCGGCCGAGATCACCGGAAAGGCCCCGGAATAGCCGTAATACTTGGGCCACACCATGCCAAACGCATCGGTCCCAACAAACTTCTCCCCCACGCTGACGCCATGGAATACGCCATTTCTGTAATAGGCGCTGACGTCTTTGCTGGCCTCCCGGTACAAAGCGGCGGAAGCCAGAGCCAGGGACATGTATATCTGCTTATCCGCCTCTATGACCAGTTGGTATCTGCGGAAAACCGCGTCCCTGTCCTCCACCACGTTCAGGAAGCCAGAAACCTCAGCCGCTCGCTGGATTATGGGGATGTTCGGCTCCACTTCGCCCGCTATCTCATATTTCACCCTGGCGTTGGCGCTGGCGGTATCTCGATTGACCACTTTTATCCTGAAGGGGCTCACCGAATCGAGCTTTCTCTTCCTGGTGGCCTCGTCCATGGAGGTTTCCGCCCCGGCGCGGTGGAACAAAAACGCATTCACCACGTTGCCGGCTTTGTTCAGGGAATTGGCCAATTCGTCATCCTTGGCCATTTCCGTGCGCAGCTTGCTGAAGGATCGGAAAAACTCGGGGCTTTTCTTATCCAGGTTTTCTTTCCGGATCAAGCCCTCCAGGCCACCCAACGCCTCGGCGAAACTTTTATCCGTCTCCGAATCGAAAACCATATCCAGGGCGGTCACTTTGACGCCCAGCGCCGCCAGCTGTTCCGCCAGGCGGCCTATCACATCGCGGCTCCACGGCCATCGGCCATACATGTCCAGCGATTTTTGGTCTATGCCAATGATGACAACTCTGGGATCCGGCTTATACGGCGCCGAATATTCCATAAAGGAGTCATATATTTTCGCCTCATACAGATGCAGGGGCGTCACTTCCCATTTCGAGTCGATGACCACCACCGCCAGGATGACGGCCAGAAGGCTGGCGTATAAGCGTTTAGGCAAGAGCCCTCCCCGCCATGACAGGCTGCATTTTCATCCAGGTTCCCCAGGTTTGGTTATGCGCCATTTTACTTGCCGCCCCTCCTGAAAATCCTGGAGAACCAACCGGCCAGGCCACCTTTTTTCTCGACGGATGGGGGGGGGTCCTTCATCACAAGGCGCTCTCCCACAGCCAAATCATCTGACACTGTGTCCTGGGGAATCAGGGATTTGTCCAGTGTGGGGCCTTCCCAGGTTTTCGAGACCTCCCACAGTCGGCTCTCCGCCCCTTTCTTTTCCAGCCAGCCGAATCCGGCATAGCCGAGCATGGTGTAAAATTCCTCCACCCCGCTTTTTAGCGAAACCCTTCCCCGGCTGGTGAGCGCCTGGGATATCTCTTTTTCAAAAGGATCCCTTCCCTCGGGCAGCTCACCCAGACGCGGCGTCCTCTGCGCCATGTATTCGATGGCCCAGGTTCGGGCTTCCTCGTCCCAATGCCCTTTCTGAGCCGCTTTCAGCTCCCAGTCCAGCATCCACACCTTTATCCATTTGTCATCGCCGCTGGTGATGGCGTATCTGCCATCAGGGGTCAGGGTCACGGAGGTGATGGCGGAAACATGCCCGGTGAAAGTCCGGATATTCTCCCCGCTTCCCACATCCCAGAACCGCATGGTGCGCTCCTCGTCGCAGCTTGCCAGGAATTTGCCGTCGTAAGAAAGGGCGATATCAGTCACCGCCGCCTTGTGCCCCTCCATCACCTCCAAGGGGTCTGGCCGCCTCAAGTCCCATTTGAATATCCGGCCATCCTTGTCGGCGGTGTAGCCCGTGGTGTTGTCTGCGCCAATCACGGCGCCGGTCACCGCGCCATTATGTCCTTCGAACACCCGCACCGTCTTGCCGGAAACCATGTCCCACAGCCGGGCTGTCCGGTCCTCGGAACCGGAGAGGATCAATCCATGGCTGGACAGCGCCAACGCGGTTATCTCCCCCTGGTGGGCCCGCAGGCTGCGGATGATCCTCTGGTGGACCATGTCCCAAACTTTCACTGTCCTGTCCGCCCCGCCGGACACTACAAACCTCTTGTCCCAGGTCATCTCCACCCTGGTAACAGGTCCCTTGTGCCCCAGCAGATCCATCACGTCGCCAGATTTGGCGTCCCATATCTTGATGGCGCCTTCCCCTCCGGCGGAGGCGATGATATCCCCATGATGGCTGACGGCCACATGGTTGACCCGGGCGCTGTGCCCTTCCAGGATTTTGCGCTCGCGGAAGCTGGCCAGGTCCCATATCCGAACAGCCCTGTCGTTGCCGCAGGAAACCGCCATGCTGCTATCGAAATTCACCCGCACGCAATTCACCGCGCCGGTGTGGCCACCCATCACCTTGCTCTCCCATCCTCCGGACAGGGTTTTGCGGGGAAGAAGGGTGTATAAAAGACCCTGGGCCTCCAGCGCCTCGGCGCCTCGGCTGAAGCCATGTTGCTCCCTGGCTTCCCGCACTCCATGCAACGCGCCGACTATGTCCGCATTCTCCAGGGCCTCTTTCACCTTGTCGATCTTTTCCTCATAGGCCGCGCCGGAGGAAAGGACGATCTCGCTGGCCTGCACCCGGCTCACCATCAAAGGCGCTCTGTATGGATTCTTTGCCTGCAGGGACCATCGGCGTATAGAGCCGTCCATCCCGCAGGAAACCCCATGTCTCGAATCGGGGGTGAACATCACCTGATTCACCTGTTCCTCATGCCCCTCGAATGTGCGCAGACATCGGCCCGTATACAGATCCCACAACCTCACCACTTTGTCGTATCCGCCGGAGAGGGCCAGGGATCCATCGGAATTGATGGCGATACTCGACACAGCCGCCCGGTGCCCCACCATTTTCTTGTGCAAATTGCCCGATCTGGCGTCGAAAACCAGGATGGAGTTATCCAAAGCCCCCAGGACGACCAGCCTTCCCTCGCCGCTTATGGCCATGGCGCCGGGCGACACATCGAACGAGCGAACCAACGCCCCAGACTCTGTGGTGACCAGTTTAACCGCATTGTCCTCGCCGCCGAAAAGGAGGAACCTTCCATCTTCGCTCATGCAGGCATAGCCCATATGCCCCTTGACTTCCAGTTTCTTTTCGCCGGTCTCCAGGTCCCATATCCTCACCACCCGGTCCCATCCGGCGGACATGATCCGGGACGAGTCGCCACTTACGGAAAGGGAGTCTATCCATCCATCATGGGCTTCCACCTCCCGGATTAGGCCCCAATCGGGCAAAGACCACATCTTTATCATCTTGTATCCGCATGTAATCACCAGCCCCCCCTCGAAGGTGGTGGCGATCCTGGTCACCGGATATTTATCCGCCTGCATGGCGCTTTCCCTGGTGGCGGTGGCCAGGCTCCACTGCATCACCATCAGGTCGTCGCCACCGGAAATCAGACGCACTCCATCCCCCCCCATGGCGATGGAGTTGACAGACTTGGTGTGTTCCTGGAACAGATCCTCCTGACGCATGGAGACGCTCAACCTGTCCATGGCGGTCTTTCCAGCCTCCATGGCAGGCTCGAACAGGTGGCTGGTCTTCAGGATATTCCGGAAGGCCTCTATGGCCGCCTTACAATCGTCCCGTTCCAGATGCACCAGGCCCAGATAATATTCGCAGTCACTATCAGCTCCGTGGGACTTGACCGACTCTTCCACCTCATGAACCACATCCAGGTCCATGACGCTCCCACTCCGCCAGTTCACCAGACCGTTGTTGTATGTGGCTTGCGGATGGTGCGGCTGGTTGATCAGCGCCTCGCGCCAGAGCGCCAGGGCTTCCTGGCTTTGTCCCAGATCAAGATAGGAGATGGCCCGGTTGTTCAGGCTGTCCGCTGTGGCGCGGCCCGCCTTGGGGGCTTTGCGCGGATAACCGGAGCCGGTCACCTCTCCATAGATTTCAATCAGACGCTCGGCGATGTCCATCATGCTCTCCGGCCTGTTGGCAGGGTCGAAATCGAAGCACTGCTCCAGAAGCTTTACCAGCTTTTCCGGCATGGGGGGCAAGGTCTTGTTTATGGGGCCATCAGAAAGATACCCCTTCAGCGCCTCCCCCGCCGCCACACCAAACATCCAAGTGGTCTCCCCGGTGAACATCTCCAGGATCGAAAGGGCCCAGGACCACATATCCGTCTTGCTGGAGAGCCGGGCCCTGTCCGCCTGCTCCGGAGAGCAATAAGCCGGGGTCATCCCACCGAAAGCCACCAGATCCCCTTCGATATCCTTGCCCTGGATGCTGGAGACGGACTTGGACTTGGCCAGACCAAAGTCCGTGACCTTGGCCACGCCGTTTTTCGTCATCATCACGTTGGCCGGCTTGATATCCTGGTGCACCAATCCGCGCTCATGGGCGTAGTCCAGGCCCCAGGCGAATTGTATGGCCACATCCAGCATGCTTGATATATCCGACAACCGGCCATCCTTAATCCAGTCCTGCATGCTTCCGCCGTCCACGAATTCGGCGAATACCCGAGGGATGCCCCCCAGCCGACGGACGTAATAGCAGCTTACCGTGTTCGGATGCAAGCCCAGGTTGACCCAGGTTTCCGCTTCCTCCTCAAAAGTCTCCGCCCCTCCGGCCTTCTGCAATTCAGATGGTTTTGGGCTCTTCACCGCCAGATCTATGTTCCAGTTCCTGTGATGGGCCAGATAAACCTTCCCCATCCCTCCCTCGCCAAGAACACCGGATATCTCGTAAAGGTCCAGGATCACATCGCCAGGTTCCCATTCGGCTGCTACGTCATCCTCGACTCTGTATGCGTCGGTGCGCAACTCGCTGGAGGAAAGCGCTTCCGTACTCTTGTATTCGCTCCCGGCGGCGACGGTCTCCTGCGGACCGCCTGCGGCGACGGTCTCCTGTGGACCGGCGGCGGCCACTGTCTCCTGTGGACCGGCGGCCACAGTCTCCTGGGGACCGGCGGCCACTGTCTCCTGTGGTGAATGGGAAGACGCTTCCTTGAGCTTTGCTTCCTGCTCCGCAAGAGGGTCAGTCTCGACTAAATCTGGATCAACGATTTGTGGTTTGTCTATAAACGACTTTCTTTCAAATTCACCACTTTCCGGCAATGGCCCTATATTCCCGATTCCCGCGCCAGCCAACGAAGGCTCCTCCTGTTCCTGCTCCTCGGGTTCTTCCATCCTGTATGTGGCCCCGCTGGTGGCTTCTTCTTCCATTTCTGAGACACCGTCGGGGGCCATGACACCTTCCGCCACCAACTCCTCCTCACTGACAGGAGCGATGGGCTTGGTCTCCGCAGGATAGGAAGGTTGCGATTCTTCCGCCGCTTCGTCGCCACCTATGTCTTCAGCTTTCTCTGTAGCTCCGGCGGTGACCACTTCTTCAGCCTCTTCTTCCTCATCTTCCATCCCATGGGCCACTTCCACTACTACAGGCTCTTCGGCGGCCACTGGCTCTTCGGCGACCACAGGCTCCTCGGCGGCCACTGGCTCTTCGGCGACCACAGGTTCCTCG
>JAOUPQ010000135.1 GCA_029879765.1 Nitrospinota bacterium
GATCGAAGCGGACTATGACGGTTTTATATTGGAAATCACCTGCGTGGAGGGAGCGCCCTCAGACCCGATGCAGGAGATGTTCGCCAGAAATAAGGACCGCATGTTCGGCGTCGGCCTTTTGTCGCCGGATCCCTCAGCCCACTTCGTCTACCTTATGGCGCATATGCTGACCCATCACCTCTGCGCCCGGCTGATATGGTGGATGGATCTGGTGGCCCTGAACGACAGCGCCACTCTGGATATAGATTGGATTGTGGAGCAGGCCAGAGCGATGGAGCTTTCCCGGACGGCGGGGCATATGTCCGCCTTCATACAAACCTGGATCGACCCTGAGTTTCCCACCCTGGGTCAGATACCCAGGGGCAGGAGGGGCTTTATGCTGGTGATGCTGAATCATGAGGTTGTGTTCAACCGGGCCCTGGGGCCGCAATACGTCACCCCTGGCAAAAAAGCTATGTTGCATCTGGTATACCTGGTTCTGTATTTTCTGTTGGGGGACAGCGTGGGATTGTCAGGCGCGCGCCGCTCCACGGCGGCCAGGTGGATGGCAGCCAGATACGCCAGAGGTTTGAAGCTGGAAAATCGCTTTGTGGCGCGGGCGATGGAGTGGATGGCGGCGCTGGTGATATGGCCCCTGTCGCGTATGGTGGAGCTGTTCCTCTTTTCCTCCAGACGATTCGCCATGCGGCCATAGATGGATCACAGGATAAGGTAGAATAAGCGGATTATGAAATTCAATATCCAAAAAAGGTTGTGGGCCTGGAGCATGGCGCTGGCGCTGGCCACATGCGCCCCGTGGGTGGCTTTCGCCGGACAGGAGATCGAAGGAAGAGGTGTGGTGGAGCCTGCGCAGCGGTTCGTATACCGCTTAAAGCCGGGCGACGTGGCGCTGGAGCTTTTCGTGGCCGAGGGGAGCCGGGTGAAAAAAGGGGATCGGCTGCTGAGGCTGGCCAATGTGGAGCTGGTTTCCAAAGTGGTGGGGTTGCGTCAAAGCAAGATATGGTATTTGCGGGAGATGGAAAACCTGGCCGCCCTGGACCAGGAGCTGGAGGCGGAACAGTTGAATATGTCCAGGATCCAGGAGCAACTCAATAAGCCGGAACTGGCCGACGAGGCGATGGCCCAGCGACTGAAAGAGGAGGAGCGGAAAGTGGCCCGGAGGCTGCGGACGCTGAAGGCGCGCAAGGAAAACAGCGGGGCGGAAAAAGGGGCGCTGCAGGAGGCGATGGGGCTGATAGACGAAAGCCTCGATTTGCTGAACAAACAACTCCAGGCCCTGGATGTGGTGGCGCCTTTCGAGGGGGTGGTCCGCTCCGTGGCCGAAGATCCCCAGAGCCTGGCCTCCCCCATGACGGCCCTGGAAGTGCGGGATGAAAGCGCCCTGGCCGTGAGGGTGGATCTGTGGCAGCATCAGGCGCTGTATGTGAAAGTTGGCCAAAAGGCCTGGATATTCCCCGATTTCTACGGCGAAAGAAAACTTGAGGGCGTTGTGGCCCGTATCGAACCTCCCATGGCCAGCCCCGGCCTGCAAGACTTCCCCAAGTTCCCTGTGACGGCGCGTATAACCGAGCCGGACAGTGGATTGCTGGTGGGGATGGTGGTGTCTGTAAAGCTGTTGGTCGGGGATGGACGGGACAAGAGCCAATGAAGGGGCCAGCCCCGATACAGGGGACAGCCCCGATAAAGGGGGCGGTCCCTCTCGTGGAGCTGGTGGATATCCACAAGTCCGTCGGCTCCTCCGCCGGGGTGGTGAAGATCCTCAAAGGTATTTCTCTCTCCGTTTGCGCGGGGGAGTCTATCGCCGTCACCGGGCCCAGCGGTTCAGGAAAATCCACCCTGCTGCATGTGATGGGGCTTTTAACCCCTGCCACCCATGGCAATCTGAAGGTGGGGGGAGAGCTGGTGGATCATGACCGCCGCAAGGCCATAAACCTGCGACGAAGGTTCGGGTTCATATTTCAGGACGCCAAGCTGATAAATGGCCTCAGCGCCCTGCAGAACGTCCAGGCCCCCCTGATGCACATCGGCGTATGGCCGCACCGCCAGAAAAAGCTGGCCACCGACGCGCTGGAGGCGGTGGGAATGGGCCACAGGCTGGGCCACCATCCTGGCCAGCTTTCCGGAGGGGAGAGCATGCGGGTGGCCATCGCCAGGGCGCTGGTGGCAAAACCCTCCATTCTGCTGGCGGATGAGCCGACCGGCAGTCTGGACTCGGCCAATGGCAGGATAATCGCCGATCTTCTTCTGGGAATGGTGGGGCGGACCACAGCGCTGGTGATGGTGACTCATCAACCGGAATTGGCCCGGCGAGCCAACAGAATAGCCCACATTATTGACGGGGTTCTGGTGGATCAATGAGCGGAACCAGTATCAACACTTCCACTCCAATTGGCTTTGAGCGGACGAGCTTTCTGTCCAGGGTGGTTTGCATCGGCATGATAATCGTCCAGAGCATGTGGGCGTTTCGCTGGCAGCAGGCGCTGGTGCTGTTCACCATGTCCATTGGCTCCTTCGGCCTGGCGGCGATAATGTTTCTGGGGGAGGGGGCTCTGCGCAACCTGTGGATGGATCTGGACACCCTGATGGGGTCGCGCATGGATGTATATCCGGCGCCGGGCATGGGGGACAAGCTGCTGCAAAAAAGGCCGATGGTCCACTTCACAGCCCAGGATCTGGAATATGTGCGCGCCCACGCCAGGGACGCGGCATACATCGCCCCCATGTTCAACCATCGAAGCAGGATAAGCCAGGGGGATATCAGCGCCGTGGCCCAGGTGGACGGCATCGCGGAGCCATTGATGAAGGAACCGGCGTACACTCCTTTCCTGGGGGGTGGATTCACCCAGGGAGGCCGGACCGGCGACAGGGTGGAGTGTCTGCTCACAAAATCCCTGGCCGCCAGGCTAAGGATATTCCAGGAGCCGTTGCCCAGGGTGGCGATCGGGGCGTATCCCTGTCAGGTGGTGGGGATCATACCGGATCCCCCCGACGCAGACGAACCGTTGCGCGAGAGAATGGCGATCCCATATCGCTGGGCCAGGATGCTGTGGGGTGGCCGCGGGGATATTGGCACAATCATCGTCTCGTGGAAATCACCCCAGCAGATGGAGGCTGTGGTGGATAGTGTGCGCAAGGCGTTGGACCAGGCCCGGGCGCCGGGAGCGTATCACTTCAGCTCCTCCCGGTTCGCCGTGCGCAAAAAGAAGGAGATAGTCTCCAACATCATGCTGGCCGGGTCCGCCCAGTCGCTTTTCAGCATTCTCATAGCCTCCATCGGCGTGCTAAACGTGATGCTCGCCAATGTCACACGACGCTCCAGGGAATTCGCCATCCGGGTGGCGGTGGGGGCGGAGCCTTCCGACCTGGGGATTATAGTCCTGATGGAGAGCGTGGCCTTGTCCTTGGTTGGTGGATTGGTGGGGCTTCTGATGGCGGTGGCCGGAGCGCCGCTGATCATCCAGGCGCTGGCCACACGCATACCGGAGGCCTCGAACATAATCCCGGTTATAACCCCGGGAGGAGTGGTGGCGCCCCTGGCGGTGTGCGTCATATGCGGGGCGCTGGCGGGGGCCGTGCCGGCCATGCGGGCTCGCAAGCTCGATGTGCTGGTGGCTCTTCGGGCAGAGTGAACAATTATCGGTTGAAATGAAAAACATGACATATGTGATGGGGCGGACATGGGGATATCTGCGCCCGCATATGGGGGCCATCACGGCCACATGGGTCATTTCGGTGATGGTCATCTCCATCCAGGCGCTCTCTGTGTGGATCGGGGCGGAATTTATCAGCAAAGTCCTGCGCCTGGACGATGCCGCGCCGATGTCCCTGGATGGAGCCGCATCCAGCAGTGGCGTGGCCGCGTTCATGGACCAATTGGTCGCCGGGGCGCTGACACGGGCCACTCCGTATGAAACCCTGGTGGCGTCTGTCACCGCGTTGTTTTTTCTTGGTGTGTTGATGGCGGCGGTCCGGGTGGTGAAGCTTTACATCATCGCGTATGTGAACCAGACCATTCTGTTCACCATAAGGAAAACCCTCTTCTCCCGTCTGACTCATTTGAACCTGTCGTTCTCCCGCATCAACCGCCCCGGCGAGGTGGCGTCGCTGTTCATCCAGGATGTGAACCAGCTAAACTACCTTTTCATAGACGCGGCGGACCGGGTGTTCATGCAGCCGATACGCCTGGCGGTGGCGCTGTTTCTGATGGCGTCGATCTCCCCCCGGCTTACTTTGATGGCGCTGGCCATTCTCCTGCCCGGCGGCGCCGTCATCCACCTGGTGGGGGTGCGGATACATGCGCTGACGGGGCGGATGATGGAGCGGGTGGCCATGGTGCAGGGGCATCTGACCGAGTATCTCTCCACGGTGATCCTGGCCCGCGCACTTTCCCGGGAGGAGCTGGAGCGCCGGAAGTTCGACAGCGAAACCGACGCCAACAGGAGGCTGATGGTGAAGATGATGCTGATGGACGCCATGGCCCCGCAGGTGGTGAACATATTGTTTATCGCCGCCACATCGGCGCTTTTGATCATCGGGGGGCGGGCTGTGCTGGTGGAGGGGACCATCAGCGGTGGCGACCTGGTGAAGCTGAGCTTGTTGTTGCCCATGGTCAGCTATCCACTGGAGGCGCTGGCCACTTTATATGTGTCCTACCAGGCTTCCTCCGCCTGCGCCATCCGGGTGTTCCGTTTTCTGGATCAGCAGAAGAAGCCTTTGCCGGAAGGGGAAAGGCGGGTGGGGCGCCCAGTGAGGAACCTGGCCATGGAAAAGGTGAGCTATGGCGTGAACGATATGGATATCCTGACGGATATTTCCTTTTCAATTCCCGCAGGGGCCATGCTGGCGGTGTATGGACCCTCCGGCTCGGGGAAGACCACCCTGCTGTCGCTGCTGGCCAAGTTCGAGGTGTGCCGGGAGGGGGCGGTGCTGGTGGATGGTGAGGATATCAAAAATCTGGATGGTGTATATTGGCGAAAGAGCCTGGGGATTGTGACCCAGGAGCCGCTGCTGATAAACGCCGCCATCAGGGAAAACCTGCTGTACGCCCAGCCAGACGCCACCGACACCCAGATGATCGATGCGCTCTCCAGGGCCAGCCTGTGGGGTGATAAAGGCTCATATTTGCCCGGTGGCCTGGAAACGGAAGTGGGCAACCGGGGCGACATGCTGTCGGGAGGGGAGCGCCAGCGCCTGACTATCGCCAGGGCCACACTTCACGATCCGGGGATGATGCTCATCGACGAGCCGACTTCCCAGCTGGATCACGACAGCCGGATGGCCATCCGCCAGGCTCTGCTGAACCTGAAGAAGGGGAGGACAATCGTGGTGGCCACCCATGATAAACTAATAAGGGATATCGCCGATTATGAGGCGAGGATCGAAAATGGGCGTCTGGTCCATTTTGGGAAAACGGAAAACCATGGCGACGAATGACCGAGGGCTGGGAGTTGGCCAGTATGGGGCCATTGTGTGGGAAACCGTGATGGCCATCGCCACAGCGGCCAGGTTCCGCGTCTTCGACGGAAAAGGGGCGCCGCCGCTGCCGGAGGTGGCAGGGGAGGAGGTCCTGGATCCCCCCACGGCCCAGAAAATCGCCCGGCTGGTGGGATTGATAACGCGGCTTCTGGTCATATGGCGACGGCGAATATGCTTCTATCGGTCATACGCCACGGCTTGCGTCCTGCGCTCCAGGGGGGTGGCTGTGGCGCTGAACTTTGGATATAGATGGGACGGACCAGCCGGGGCCATGGCCCACTGCTGGATGACCCTGGACGGCCAGCTGTTCCGGGAAACGGAAGAGACCGCGCGGATATACTCTGCCTACCTGGGGGAGAAGGATCCTTCGGTCCGTTTCTGGACCGATCCTGGGAATTCACCGGGAGGTCATGAAAAACTGTCTAAAAAGGAATTAGCTGGATGAGGTATCAGACGCCGGAGGACGTGACCTGGAAGAATCTGAAGACGGGAGTTGTTCTGCTGAATCTGACCAGTGGCGAGTACTACACCCTGAACGACACCGCTGCGGATATATGGCGCCACGCCATAGAAGGGGAGAGCAGGGAGGCGATAGTGGCCTGCCTGTTGGACACCTACAAGGATGTCTCCACCGAGGACCTGGCCCGGCATGTGGATGAGAGCATGGAGTATTTCCTTGGGGAAAAGCTGCTTGTGGAGGTGGAGGAATAGCCAGGCGTTTGCGGCGCCTCGGCTCCCTATTTCCTGGCCCTTATCACCTCAAACAACTCCAGTGACGCGGCCTTGGGCCCTTCCTGCTCGTAACCCGGCACGCCCAGCCGTGTGCGGATCTGCCCCACTTTCACTCCGTTGGAGAAGAGCGCCTTGAAAGTCTTTGTGGCGATTTTAGCGTGCTTCTCTTTTTCCTGGATGGCGCCGAAGGGATTGGCGAAGTATGTGTGCACCAGTCCCGTCTCGTCGGTGGTTCCCTTGGCCTGTCGCGCCCCGTCGGAGAACACGGCCAGGGCCTTGTTCATGTCGTCAAAGAAATCCAGGGCCTTGCCCCCTTTTTCCACGTTTTCATAGTTGTTGGCGTACATCAGGAAATCCACCGGATAGCCTTTGGTGATGTGTTTGTATTTGGAGACCGGCAGCACCAGACGGGCGTTCTTCATATGGGGGTTCATGAACACGCTCCGCTCGATCTGCTCATAGGCGTAGCCCGGGGTCAGGTCGTCCAGCCGCACGAAAGCGCCGGTCTCCGTGCCGAACCCGAGCACCGCGCCATCCTTTGCGATGCGCAGCGAGCCCATGTCGTCGAAGATGATCTTCATGTCGCGGATATGCTCATCGGCCAGGGTGCGCAGGGCCTCCAGGGTTTCCGATTTTCCGGCGCCGCTGTCGCCGATGATGGCCACATTGGCCGTCCCGCCATCTTTGAGCTCCATGCTCACCATGGCGCCATGCACCGGCAGATGGCCCCGTTTCATCATCTCCAGGTTGTGCAGGGTGAGAGTGATTTTTTTGAAATAGCCGAAATACTCCATCTCCTCCTTGTGCGCCACCAGCCCCATGTACACATCCTCGTCCTTCATATAATGATAGCCTGTGCTTCCCGGCAGCGCCTTGGGGTCCACACCGAACAGGATGATCATATCCGGCCTTTTTTTCTTCAGGTCGTTTTTGCCCGCCATCTCGAAAAGATTGGCCAGGGAGAGGGCCAGCGATGAAAAGTCGCGGTGGAAATATACGAAAGCCAGCAGGTCGCCCACCTTGGCGGGGAAGCAGAACCATTCAGCCGGGTTTATATCCATCATGGATGGGGTCACCTTGCTGATGGGTTCGAAGGAGCCTTTGCGGGTGTTCGACGCGGGATAGAGGATCAGCGGGGGGAAGATTAAAGTGTTCCGAACAAAAGGGATCTGCCTTAGGAAAGAGAGTTTATTCGGGCAATCCCAATCAATTTTGCGGACCAGCATCGAAAGGTTGGCAAACGCCGGCATCTGTCGGAAGGAGCGCAGGTTGCCCTCCAGGTTGTCGCTGATGCGCCTCTGGGTTTGCAGGATGACGTTCTTCAGGTCCTCATTGGCCTTTACGAACTGGGCATAGTGCAGATCGTCGTTGATCTCCGTGTCCCGCTTGGGCACTTCCATATAGGCGATCCGCTCCAGCTTCAGCCAGAAGTTATACAGAAGATCCTTCAGCTCGATAAACCGCACCTGATCATGGAGCATGCGCTGATATTCCGGCGCCATGCCGGAGATCTCCCTGGCGGAGTGGGTGGCCAGTAGCCGGAAGATGTTCACCAGGCCGACGGTCATCTGCTTCTGGTTGTCGCCGGGGAAACCGTGGGTCAGCAATTCGTATACCGTGTCCTGCCTGCGCACAACCCTGCGGACGAACCGGCGCACCACTTCGGCGAACAGCTCGCTGTTTAACAGGCCTGCGGTGGTGTCGCAGAAAACGGAGGAATAATCGACAATAACCTTGCGGTCCGTGATGTAGTACGGCTTTCTTCTAGGTGGCATGATAATGTTCTCTCACTCCATAAACAATTTGTCTCGATTTTGACGTATGCAGTCTTCGCATTGTCGCATTCGAGATGGCCATGCAAAGGATACTATAATATAAAACCTGTCCATAGTCTTGTGAATCGCGATTCCGAGCCTGGGAGGGGGAGCATGAGCCATCACAGTACGCCCACGCTACATAGTTCCCTGTTCCACTTCCTTCATCCAGTCATCCGCCGCAGTGGCGAACCTTTTTACGATTTTCCCGGCAGGCTCCACCGAAGATATTCCCCCGACGCTTTTTCCGGCCTGGAAATATTCAAGATATCCTTTCCCTTTCTGGGAGGCGTTTTTTAGCCGGAAAAACG
>JAOUPQ010000376.1 GCA_029879765.1 Nitrospinota bacterium
TACGAGCGGGAGGACTTCACCCGAATCCTGGACGAGAAATTCGGCGTCAACCGGGCCACGGTGGAGCAGTTTTTCGAAGCCTCCCGCGCCATGACCTTCACCGACGATGATTCCATGACCACCCGCCAGTTCCTGAACCAGTTTTTCCCCGCCAGGACGGATGTGTGGCGCCTGTTGATGGAGCCGATCACCTACGCCAACGGCTCCACCCTGGATGATCCGGCGGTGAGCTATTGCATCGTGTTCTCCAATTTCATGAGCAAAGGGGTGTACACCTTCCAGGGAGGCACCGACCTGATAATAAAGATGATGGAAGAGCAGCTGGAGAGAAATGGGGTGGACGCTCGCGCCAGAGCGCTGGTGGAGAAGATCACCGTGGAGGATGGCAGGGTGACGGGAGTGGTCGCCAACGGCCAGCATCTTCGCTGCCGCTCGGTGGTTTCCAACGCCAACCTGAAAACAACCATCCTCAAGATGCTCCCGCAGGAAGTAATCTCCCCCGAGTTCCGGGAAAAGACGGAAAAAGTGCGGATAAACAACTCCTCCTGCCAGGTATATATCGGCATAAAGGAAGGGGAGACCATCGACCCGGCCACCGGAGATCTGCTGTTCACCTCCACCGCCGACGAGTTCGACGCGGAGAAGATGCTGGATAAACATGTGACCAGCAGAACCTTCTCCATCTACTACCCCACTGGCCGCCCAGGCCATAACCGCCACACCATAGTATCCTCCACTAACGCCAGATATCAGGATTGGGCCGACCTGCCCCAGGACGTGTATGAAAACGACAAGAAAGCCCTGGCCGAGGATACGCTGGTTCATCTGGAAAAATACGTCCCCGGAGTCCGGGACAAAATAGACCACCTGGAAGTGGCCACCCCCAGCACCTTCCAGCGATACACCCTGCATGTGGCAGGATCATCTTTTGGGACCAAATTCGAGGGGCTGGGGGTCAGCCGTGGCATTCATGAAGAAGTCCCTGGTCTTTTCCACACCGGCTCCGTGGCCATCATCATGTCCGGCTGGCTGGGAGCGGCCAACTATGGCGTGATCGTGGCCAATGAGGTGGACCGGTATATCCGCGAACAGAGCGAAGTCACCCCCAGCGCGGGCTGACACCAACCATACAGGGGGAGATCCATGGGGGAACATGAGGGCCAGATAGCCATAGTCACCGGCGGAATCAAGGGGATCGGAAAGGCGGTGAGCCTTGCCCTTCTGGCCGGGGGCGCCCGGGTGACCGCCATCTACGCCAGCGACGACCAGGGGGCGGAGAATTTCAGAAAAGAGGCCAACGCCGGGGATAAGCTGGAGACTGTGAAACTGGACGTTTCCAGCTACGCCGACTGTGAGCAATTCTACAACACCTTCGAGAATAACAACGCCTCGCTGGATATTCTGGTGAACTCCGCCGGGATCCGCAGAGACTCGGTGGTGGGGATGATGAAAGAAGAGGATTGGCGCCGGGTGCTGGAGATCAACCTCAACGGGTCGTTCAACATGAGCAAATTCGCCGTGAAGGTGATGATGAAAAAACGCTTCGGCAGGATCATCTCCATCACCAGCCCCATAGGCCGCATCGGCTTTCCCGGCCAGGCCAACTACGCCGCCAGCAAGGCTGGCCAAGTGGGGTTCACCCGCGCCCTGGCCAAGGAAGTGGCCACTCGCAAGATCACTGTCAACTGTGTCTCCCCAGGATTTATCGACACCGATTTTATCGGCGACCTGCCGGAAGAGCAGAAGAAGGAATACACCAAGCAGGTGCCCATGCGCCGGTTCGGCTTGCCGGAGGAAGTGGCCCATGCCGTGATGTTTCTGGCCAGCGGCAAAGCGGCTTATATCACCGGCGCCACGCTGGAGATTTCAGGCGGACTTTAAAAGCCGCCTTCGCCCCCGCGCCTTGAAGTCGGCGATCAGCCGCGCCATTCCCTCCTTGTGCCCGATGGCAGGCTCCCAGCCCAACTCCCGCCGCGCCTTCTCTATGCTGTAGTGATGGCTCCTGGCCATCTGCTGCGCCAGAAACCTAGTCATCATCGGCT
>JAOUPQ010000377.1 GCA_029879765.1 Nitrospinota bacterium
AGACAGCAAGAATATTCTAGAAACGATGATCAATGCGTTTATGGGTGGGGATATGGGCCTGATTAAGGAAATTGTTTCAAAAGGCGTAGATATCAACAGGAAAACAGAAGAAGGCTGGACAGCCCTGCTGGTTGCCGCTAATGTTGGCAACCTGGAAGCCGCGAGATATCTAATTGAAAATGGCGCAAACGTAAACATTAAAAACAAATTTGGTCTATCACCACTACATTATGCTATTTCAAGAAGACAACACGAAATGGCCAAATTGTTTATCGAAAATGGAGCCGATATTAAAGCGCAGGGTGGTGAATTCAGTCAGCCGATTATCTTTGAAGCTACCCAAGGCGCCAGCTATGAAGTGATGAAGCTGCTGATTGAGAAAGGAGCTGACATCAATTCAAGGAATAAGAGAGGATCGACACCCTTGATCGAAGCCGGTGAAAATGGCGCCGCCGGGGCCGCACGGGCGCTACTTGAAGCTGGCGCGGATATCCACGCAGTGAACAATGATGGAAAAACCGCTTTGATCGCATCTGGATTTAATGGAAATCCGGAATGCGTAAAATTGCTGCTTGAATATGGCGCTGATATCAACGCCAAGGATAATATCGGCCACACGGCTTTGTGGGCCGCCGCGCTCCAGCCGAACGAGGAAGTGAGAGATTTTCTGCTTAAAGCCGGCGCCTCATGGTTTCCTGATGGCAAAGCCACTGGAGAAAACCTATGGAGTTTTGCGCAGTTCAACGACATGGAAATGGTAAAGAAATCGATCGCTCTGGGAGCCGATGTGAACTACGCGTGCGATGGATTCACACCTTTTTTGATCGCCGTATCCCACGACAAGCTGGAAATAGCGAAATATCTGGCATCCCATGGAGCGGATACAAACGCCACCACCCAAAGCGGAATGACCGCCCTGATGATGGCCGCGAGAAAGGGAAACATGACAATGATAGATTTTCTCTTAAAGAATGGAGCTGATGTCAACGCGGAAACAGAACATGGAGAATCCGCGATTATGTTCGCCGAAAACAGTAATCAAGATGAAGTGGTGAGATTTTTAGCTAAGCATGGAGCCCGCAAGAAGATTGCGGGAGTTGGGGGAGCTCATAACCTTATTTCCGCCGTGGAGGGACACAGAAAAGACCTGATAGACGAACTTCTGGCAAAAGGAGTGAATATCGACGCCAGGGCGGACAAAGGCTTAACCGCCCTGATGGTGGCGGTAATGATCAATCCCGATATGGCGGAATATCTAATTAAGAAAGGGGCGGATGTCAACGCTATGACCGACGATGGATTCACACCCCTATTCGCCTGTTTTACTCACGCCGCAAACCGGGATATGGTCAAATTGCTGGTGGAAAATGGCGCATATGTGAATCAAACACATAAGGAAGGCGGAACCTTGCTAATGATGGCCACAAAAGCTGCTGATCCGGAGGTAATCCGTTATTTAATAAAGAAAGGCGCCCGTGTAAATGACAGAAGAATCAAGGATGGCATGACCGCGCTTATGATGACCGCCCAAGGATCGGGAGTGGATACGGCCAGGGTGTTGATCGAAAACGGAGCGGATGTCCATGCAAAAAACAACAAAGGCCAGACGGCTCTGGACATTGCAAAAAGCGCTGGGTTCCTCAAGAGGGAGATGGTCTCACTACTAGAAAAGGCTGCTAATAATAAGTAGGCGCTAGGACCTCAATTGAGAGTATCCATGGCCCTGCGCGCGCATTCGAGGTCGATCCGGACCAGAGACGCAGGTAATAGGCCCCAATAACAAGCGGCTCCGCCCCCAAGGATTGGAGCGAGCCGAAGCGCCGCCAGAAGGATGTCGAAGCGCACTGGACGAAAAAGCATGACAAGAATTATTACGGTTACAAGAACCACATCAGCGTGGACCGTGAGCATAAGTTGATCCGCCACTGGTCGTCGACCCCGGCTTCCGTTCACGACAGCCAGATTTTTTACAAATTGCTGGACGATAGGAATAGTTGCAAGGACGTATGGGCGGATTCGGCGTACTGGTGAACTTCCCCCG
>JAOUPQ010000378.1 GCA_029879765.1 Nitrospinota bacterium
AATCCTGGAAAGGCTGATATTTGCGCCCTGCATGTTTGCCCCGCTCAGTTTCGCCCCCTGCAGGTTTGCCCTGCTCAGGTTCGCCCCCTGCAGTTTAGCATCAAATAAGAACGCCCCCTGCAGTTTGGCTTTCCAAAAGTATGTCTCCTGCAGGTTCGCCCTCTGCAGGTTCGCCCCCTTCAGGTTCGCCCCATTAAAAGAGACTCCACGCAAATCAGAACGATAAAATGTAACATTATTAAAATATACATCATGTTCACCCATCTTCATTATAAATGCGCCGCGAAGGTCGACATTTGCCAGATTTAGGCGCCGGTCTCCCTCGGTCTCAATATGCCCTCGTCTTCCAATCACATCCAGAATCGCCTGAATATCTTTATTCACTACTCGTTTCCCTTGATCCACATCAGGTCTGTGATCCTTCAGATAATCGATCATTCTTTTTATGCCCAACCATTCGGAGGCTTTTGTCTTTTTCTCCTTATTCACCGGGCAATTCTCCCGCACATAAGCGGTCAGCACCTCCATCACGGACCAGTGGTCCTCCTTGCTGTCCCGGGCGATCCTTTCCAGCGCGTATATCCCCCCCAGCCGGACTGCTATCTTGTCGTGCCCCAGTTGTTCCACGGCCTGTGTAAATCGCTCTGTTATCTGCCCCTGGGCGGTCAGCCGGTTGCGCTCCCACATGAAATAGAAAGCGATGATGGCCACAATCCCGCCGATGATCTGGGCGATGGTTTTGCGCGATTCGTTGACAACATTGAAAGGATGTATCTGGCCCTTTTCTGTACCCAAGTCCGAATAAAAATATTCTGCAAACATCGGGACAATCCCAACAAAAAGAATAACAACTAAAAATAAAATAGCTATTAGGCCATAGGGATATTTGGATATGAAAGACTTCTTATTTTTAGCACATGCATCTAAATTTACAAAAACCTTGGTAAGACGATCATGAAATCCGCTACCCAGTCCATGCCATTTGGTGAATGTATCCATGAGGTACAGGAGGGTGGCGGCAAACCCGATAATCGTGAAAAACAGAAACATAAAAAACAGAGCCAAGTCCAAGTGCGTCTGTAGCATATTTACAATATCTGTCATTATGTATTCCCTGTTCCCCAAACGGTTTTCCTGATTATGGCGCTGGCATGAGAAATATGCAAGCCCACTGGTGGGCAAGCCCACTTGTAGGCAAGCCCACTCGTAGGCAAGACAACCGGGGGCAAACACACTGGTGTGTGGCGGCGGATGGCTACCGGCTGCGGCCATGGGCGGCATACAGGGCTGGCTGGCCCAGGGGATCTTCCCAGCTCGGCGCCGCCGGGTCGGCCAGTTTCCCTTCCGTCTCCTTGCCGCTTTGGTTCACGTCCGGGCCCAGGATGCAAAGCCCCATGCGCCGGGCCTCCTCCACATATTCCGCCGCGCTGTAAAACCCCCCCCGGTTGGCGATCACCGCCGCCATGAACTGGGCGGGGAAGTGGACTTTCAGGTATGCCGTGCGATAGCTGATCACGGCGAAGGAGGCGCTGTGGGCCTTGCAGAAAGCGTATCCGCCGAAGGATTCCATCTGGCGCCAGATCTCCTGGGCCACCGCGCGGGGCGCCCCCCGCTCCACCGCCCCCTCGATGAACATCTTTTTGTATTTGTCGAAGGCCTCCCAGTCCCGCTTTTTGCTCATGCATCGGCGCAACCCGTCCGCCTGACCCAGGCTCAGCCCGGCCACCCGGTTGGCCACCTTTATCACATCCTCCTGATACACCATCACGCCGAAGGTGTCCCCCAGCACCTCGCGCATGGCGGGCAGCGGATACACCGGCTCCTCCCGGCCCAGCCTCCGGTCGATATAGGCTTTCATCATCCCGGAGTCGGACACGCCGGGGCGGATGATGGAGCTGGCGGCCACCAGGGTTTCGAAATCGTCCACCTGCAGTTTTTGCAGCAGGGCGCGCATCCCCGGCGACTCCACATAGAAGCAGCCGATGGTCTGGCCGGCGCGCATCAGGGCGCGGGTGGCCTCGTCCTCCAGCGGGTCGATC
>JAOUPQ010000136.1 GCA_029879765.1 Nitrospinota bacterium
CAAACGAATCATAATCATAGACGAGGGTCGAGTTAAGGCCCAGGACACTCCGGAGAACCTCACCACCCAGTTGCGGGTTTCCGACAAGGTGCGCGCCAGGATCGGCGGCCCGAAGGAAGATGTGGTCAAGGCCCTTTGGGAGCTGGAGGGAGTTAAAAACGTGGAGTCCGGCCCGGGGGCGGATAGCAGCCTGCCATACGTGGTGGAGTTTTTCGACGGCGCTCTGGATCGCAGCAGCCAGGTGGCCCGCGCCATTGTGGAAAAAAAATGGGATCTTTATGAGCTGACGCCGGTGAAGATGAGCCTGGAGGATATATTCATCAAGATCGTCACCGAGGAGGGGATATAGGGGATGAAAAATTTTATGTTTATCCTGGCCAAGGAGATAAGGTCCTATTTCAACTCTCCTGTGGCTTTCGTGGTGGCCACCATTTTCGCGGTGCTCACCGGATATCAGTTTTACGTAATCTTCGCAAAGTTCAGCCAGCTGAGCTTTGAAGTGCAGACCAACCCCACCATGGCCAGCCAGTATGGCGCCTTGAACGTGACGGAAATGGTGATCCGACCGTTCTTCAACGTGGTGGCGGTGGTGATGCTTATCATGCTTCCCATGCTCACCATGAGGGCCTTTGCCGAGGAGTGGAAGGCGGGAACCATGGAGCTTCTGCTCACTTTTCCGGTGCGGGACGAGGAGGCGATCATGGGAAAGTTCGCCGGGTGCATGGCCATCTTTTCATTGATGTTGTTCCTGTCGCTGCCGTCGGTGGGGCTGGTGGGCTATTTCGGTAACCCGGAGTGGGAAGTGGTGATCACAGGCTATATGGGCCTTTTTCTCATGGGTGGCGCCTTCATCTCCATGGGGCTTTTCATGTCGTCGATCACGGAGAACCAGGTCATCGCCGCCGCGCTGAGCTTCGCGGCGCTGCTTATCCTGTACATGGTGGGATATACGGCGGGGCTGGTGGGGGAGACCACCGGCAAGGTGCTGGAGTATCTTTCGATCATGTTTCATTTCGAAAAATTCGCCAAGGG
The DNA here is from genome assembly GCA_029879765.1 of Nitrospinota bacterium. Lineage (GTDB taxonomy): Bacteria > Nitrospinota_A > UBA7883 > UBA7883 > UBA7883 > JAOUMU01. Next base: position 1,033 of record JAOUPQ010000136.1, read on the forward strand.
GGTCCTGGACACCTCGGATATAATCTACTACCTGATTTTTACGGCCATCTTTTTGTTCCTCAGTATGCGGTCGCTGGAATCTAAAAGGTGGAGGGGGTAAACAACATGTTGGCAACTGTAATAATAGCGCTGATCGCCGGGGTTCTGCTGGCGGGGGGCTTCAGCCTCTACGCCATAGACGGGACCATGACCCTCAAGTCTGCGGGCCTGATATGGATAGGCTCCATGCTGGCCATGTTCCTGATATATATCCGGCTCAACGAGTTCAAGCGGCTCATCGGCGGAAAGAGCGCCAAATATGGCGCCAATATGGTGGTGATGATCCTGGTTTTCATCGGCGTGATGGTGGCCATAGCCATCTGGGGCGCCGGAAACAACAAGAGATTCGACCTGACGAAAAATGGGCGTTTCTCCCTCTCCACCCAGACGAAAAATATACTCAACAATCTGGAGCATCCGGTCAAGGCGGTGGCCTTTTACCGGTTCGAATCCGGCACCATGCACGCTGTGCAGAGGCAGATGGCCCGCGACCTTCTGGAGTCCTACGCCGCGGTCACGGATAAATTCACCTTCACTTTCGTTGATCCGGAGCGCAACCCCGGCCTGGCCTCCAAGTATGGCCAGTCGGAATTCCGGATCATCCTGCTGATGAGCCAGGGGCGGGAGTATAAGGTGGGGAACGAGACCGAGGAGAAGATGACCAACGGCCTGCTGAACCTGGTGAGCAAGGAAAAGAACTATGTTTACTGGGTGAAAGGGCACGGGGAGAAGGAGCTGTCCTTCACCGGCAAGGATGGATATTCCGCAGCCAGGGAAGCCATGCTCCAGGAGAGCTATGAGATAAAGGAGCTTTTCCTGATGCGGGAGGAGAGCGTGCCCGAGGACGCTTCGCTGGTGGTGGTGTCCAGCCCCCAGAAGGACCTTTCCCCGGAGGAGTATATCCGGCTGGATGAGTATTATAAAAAGGGAGGGGCCCTGTTTGTCCAGCTGGACCCGGGCCATCCGCCAACGTTGCGCACCTGGCTGGAGAGCTACGGCTTCAAGCTGCAAAGCGATGTGATAATCGACCGGCAGACCCAGATTTATGGCGGAAACGCCATGACCCCGGCGGTGTATGCATACAACAAGAAGCATCCCCTGACCCAGGATTTCACCCTGGCTTCATACTTTCCCATCGTTAACTCCGTGTATATTGACGAGGATCCCAAGCAGGGCCGCTATCAGCTGGCCATGACGGGCCCCAGCAGCTGGACGGAGACCGACCGGGACCAGCTGGAGAACGGCAACGTGGAGTATAACGAGGCGTACGAGAAGCGTGGCCCGGTTCCTGTGATGGCGGTCTCCACATATACCGCCAAGGGGGAAAAGGACGAGACCGGGTCGGTGAAGGACCGGTATGGCAAGATCATATTGATCGGTGATTCTGACTTTGCGACCAACACAAACTTCAACCTGGTGGGCAACCGGGACCTGTTCATGAACACGGTGCACTGGCTGGCGGAGAAGGCGGATTTCGTGGGAGTGCGGGCCAGGAAAAGAAATATCAATCCGGTGACTCTAAACGCCTCCCAGGCTCGGGCGGTGTTCTGGATCCCGGTGGTGATGGTCCCCTGCATGGTGCTCATGACCGGCGTGGGGATATACAGCCGACGGCGCTGGTTCCGGCAGGAGGCGCAGTCATAGGCCCCGGGCCTGGGGCGGAGAAGTCTGAACGATGAGATATTACAAGACCACATTCATTTGGCTCATGATCCTCACCGCAGTGGCGGGATACAGCTATATCGACTGGGAAAAGACCGTGTCCGAGGAGAAGCGGAAAGAAGAGGAGAGCCGCCTCTTCAAGTTCGATCCTCCCCAGGTGGCGGCCATTGTGCTGGAGAAAGAGGGGAGCCTGATCGAGATCGAGCGATGGGAGGACGGCTGGAGGATCACCAGGCCGTTAATGGCCAAGGCGGATTCTGAGGCGGTGGAGAAGTTCCTGGGGCACGTCACCAAATCTAAAAACGATTCTGACTATGTGATGGATCCAGCTCCCAGCCCGGAGAGGCTGCTGGAGTTCGGGTTGGCCACCCCGGCGGTGACATTGACGATGAAGGTGGGCAAGGACCTGGAAACTCATACGATATTGTTCGGCAAAAGAGGCCCCACCATGGGGATAGCCTTCGCCCGGCTAAAGGGGCAGGAGCCTGTGTACAGGGTTCTGGCCGACGCCCGCAGCGAGGCGGACAAGGATGTGTATTATTTCCGGGACAAGAGGATATTGCGTTTCAACCCCGTGATGGTGGACCAGTTGGCCATGAGCCGCGATGAGATGGATATCCGCCTAAAGTTGCCGGAAAACGGGCGGTGGGTCATCGAAAAACCGATCAAGGCCAGGGCGGACCACAACCGGGTGTTCGAGGTCATGGGGATGTTCTTCAATTCGGAAGTGAAGGAATTCGTGGATGAAACCCGGGCCAACATGAAAAGTTATGGGCTGGATAAACCCTCGGCCAAGCTCTCTTTCTGGCAGTCTGGAGATTCCGATGTAACCGTTTCCATCTCCATTGGCGACCGTAACCCGGAAAAGCGGGGCTATTACGTGTCCATGTCGGACCGGGAAAACATATTCCTGGTGGAGGAGGACCTGGTAAATTCCATCCCCAGGGACGCGGCGGACCTTCGCAGTCGCAATGTCTTTTATATGGAAGCGGAGCAGCTTACGAAGATAGAGATACATCAGCGAGGGAAAATCCAGACTCTGGTCCGGGACCAGGAAAAGGAATGGCACATGGGCAGCCTGGAGGGGGAGAAGGTGGATTACAACCAGGTGAAGGAGTTTTTCGACGCGCTGGCCAGCATCCGGGTTCGGGATTTTGTCACGGACAATCCAAAAAGTCTTTTGGAATACGGATTGTACCCGCCTTTCGCACAGATATTGCTATATGAAGATTCCAGTACGGAGCCGATGTATTTAAGCCTTGGGGGCAAAACTCCGGCAGGATATATTTACGCACAGTCAGGGGCTGAAAAGTCGATTCTTGCGGTTGATGAAGGCGTAAAGGGGATACTGAACATTTTTATGTGATGGAGAACAAAATGCGCACGCATAACAAGCCGTCTATATGGATGGCGTTTACGCTACTGGCCGCCTTGTTGGTTACAATCCCTGCCCATGCGCAGGATGGACTTTCAGTGGGGCAACTTTTCATCAAAGCATACGATAAAAAAGATGAGAAGCAGATGAATGAGCTTATCAAAACCCATGCGGCCGAAGTGCCGGGAGAAGTGAAGGAGATGGTGGAATACGCCGCCAGCCCGGAAGCCCCGCCCGACGCCAGGAACTTTATTTTCAATATCGCCGGGATGATGTCCAAGATCTATGCGGACCAGACTGGCGATGATCGTCTGCTCAACGCCGTGCGCGACACGTATATGAACGTGATGAAGGCGCAGAGCGGGCCATCCCTGGACCCGGAAAAGGTCGAGAAGATCAAAAAAGAGATATCCACCATGGGCAAAGACCAGTGGAGGGTCACGATCTTTGAGCTTGGGGAGGATGGATCGCTGGTGGTGGAGATCGATGTGCGGGAGTCCAACAGCGCCGAGCTGACCCCGAAGATCGATTTCAAGAAAAGTAAAGAAGTGGGAGAGCTGGTCAAAGCCAGGTTCCCTGATGTTAAAAGCGGGAAGATTTCCTGGAGCAGCATGGGGGTGGGCCTCAGAACGTTGTTTCTGGAGTAACCACCGGAGAAAGGGTGTGGATATTGATTAAAGCAGTACTGACAATCGTGGCCGTGGGTATGTTCATCGGCCCCTCTTCGGCCCAGGCTTCTTCGGACGGGGAGGATTTGTTCAAGAGAAAATGCTATATGTGTCATCGGCTCTCCGCCGATTTTAAGGTTGGCCCGGGGCTGGAAGGGATCACCGTCCGCCGATCGGAGGAATGGCTCCATGAATGGCTGGAGGACCCGAAGGCGATGCTGGAAAAGGGGGATCCTGCAGCTGTGGAGCTGGTGAAGAAATACAAGAAGGTGATGAAAAGCGTGGGCGCCATGAAGGACGAAAAGAACAGGCGTCTTATAATCGATTACCTGAAGGAAAACGATAAAAAAAGAGGAGTGGAATAAAGGTAATGACTGAAGGAAAAAAATCGGCCATGGCGTTGTCCGCAGGTTTGCTGGCGGTGGTTTTGGCGCTGGCGGTGGGATGTACCAAGGGTGGCGATGAAGGCTCGAACATGGAAGATAAATACGCCAGCGCCCTGGCGGAGTTGAATCCGGACTGGGTGCTTTATGAAATCGGAGAGAGCCGCGGAGCGGTGACTATCAAGGTGGAAGCCCAGGAAATCGTGAACTTCCAGGAAGCCAAAAAAGCGGTGGAAGCGATCCAGGCCGTGGATCCGAAGTTTCAGGGGTATATCGATTTCTTTGACGCGAAGACCGGCACGGTGGTCCGTAAGATGGAGATCATGCCTGTGATTCCCGCCCCGGCGAAACCTGCGGAGAAACCTGCCGAGTAATCGGGGAGGTTTATTTCACGTAATAGGGGTCCTCGTGAACGGAAACGCTGGTGGCTGTCACCATTTCCACATTCTTGCTGGACAGGAGCTCAATACGCTTTTTATCCAGCTCGGCGCCTTCCAGCTTGAATCGCACCTGAAAGAAATTTACGGCATGATCATACCCGACAATTTCTCCACCGGAGGCGGCGATCGCTTTTTCCGCTTCTTCCCTGGGAATCTTGGGGGAGAAGTGGATGTTTAGCGTGCCGCGAATGACCTTAAGTCCGGTTTCCGGATCCTCCACCAGGTCTTCTGGCTTGGGGATGAAGAAGCTGCTCCCTCCCCCTTCCGAGGATGTGCTCAGGAAACTGGTGGAGCCGTCCTTTTCGCAGCCGACATTGAGAAGCGCCAGGGTGGAAACCAGGGCGCCCGCCCGCGCCAGCGAAAAGAGCATGGCGCGAGCGGTTTTGGGCGTTTCAGTTTTCGAATTTGTTGTTCTCATTATTCACCCCGGATGGTTTTTGTTACTTGGCGCAACGAAAGCCGATATAGGTATGGGAATCGTCAGGGATACTCTTGAGGGAAGACTTGATGGTACAATGATCGCTCTTGTCAAAAAAGGATCCTCCCATCACCAGACGATACTGTTTTTCCGAAGACTCGAATTGATCCACCCACTCCCAAACGTTGCCGCTCATGTTCAGCGCGCCGGAAGGGCTGGCGCCATTGGCGTAGGCGGTTACCGGGGCGGTCCTGTTCTGTCCGTTCTCAAGGGTGTTGGCTTTCTTGGAGTCGAATTCGTTGCCCCAGGGATACAACCTTCCATCGGCGCCCCCGGCGGCCAGTTCCCACTCAGCGCCGGTGGGGAGCCTTTTACCCACATGCTTGCAGTACTCCTCGGCGTCAAAAAAGGTGACTTCCGTCACAGGATGGTTCTCCATCCCGTCGGGGATAGTGAATTCCTTGTTGAAGCTGTTGAACTGGGCGAAGGTGACCTCGTGCTTGTCGATCTGGAAAGCTTTGACTTTCACAGCCTTGGTTTCGCCGCCGGATTTTACTTCGCCTGCGGCAACAGACACCATTTCCGATTCAGCGGCGATGGCTGTTGAGGCGCAAAAAGTGATGAAGCTAAACGCCATTAACAAGGCGCCTGACTTAAGATGCCTGATTTTCAAAATATATCCCCCTCAAATGATGGTTTACTATAAAGTCAAACTAAAACATAGCAACATTTAGGCCATGGAACAATGACTAAGAATAATGAATTAAAGATGACGCCGAATTTTATCATAAACGCGGCAATATGCTCCCTGTTTTTCTTTCTGATCGCAGGATCCGGGGACGCCCTGGCTGGGCCGCTGGACGGCGCTTCGCCTGAATACGGGTTCGGCAAGAAAACCAGGGAAGAGATCATGAAAGAGAAGCCCAGAGACGCCAAAATCGGTGTTCTGGGCGATATGAGCGGCGAGCTTTCCCTATTCGGCAAGGAAGCGGCCAACGGCGCGGAGCTGGCCGCCGATGAAGTTAACGCCAGGGGTGGCATAAAAGGGAAGGAATTCGACCTGTTGATCTTCGACACCGCCGGGTCGGTGGCCGGAGCAAGGCTGGGAGTGGAGACCTTCCTGAAACACAGGGCAGTGGCGGTGGTGGGCGCCGCCACCAGCGAAGTCAGCTTCGCCGCCAACAAAATGATAAACGACAACCAGTTGCCGCTCATCTCCTCCGGATCCAGAAGAAGGCTGGGGGACACGGGGCCATATAACTTCCGCAATTCGCTCACCGACGCCAACGGGGTGAAATCCATGGTCGACTTCATACGGAATAACAGGCCCTGGAAAAAATTCGCCCTGTTCAGCTCTGTGGTAAACGATTATTCAATCCAGCTAAACGCCGTGTTCAAAGCGGAGCTTATGAAACAAAAGCTGGAAATCATCGACGAGTTCTACATCTGGTCCCACGGCATGGAAAGCATCATGCCGGATGAGCGGGGCGTGGAGGCGCAGATCAAGAAGATGATCAAGAATCCTCCCGACGCCATTGTGTACACCGGTGGCGACGAGGAAGGGATAAAGCTGGTGGAGGAGATGAAAAAGGAGGGGCTTAAAATCCCGGTGATCGGATGCGAGGATCTGATGACGGAAGCCTTCACCGAATTGGGGAAAGACGCCGAGGGAACGCTGGTTTTCAGCGGGTTTGATGTTAAGTCGAAAAACCCCAAGACGGCGGCGTTTGTGAAGAATTACACCGATCGATTCGGCCAGGCGCCCACCATAATGGCCGCCCTGGCCTACGACAGCCTGAATATCCTGGCCATCGCCCTGGAGAAGACAGAGTCCCTGCGCCCCAGCCTTGTGCGAGAGGCGCTGATGGATATCAGTAAATACGCGGGGGTGACCGGTGTGACCACCATAGGATCCACTCGCGAGGCGGACAAGACCGCCTTTATCTTCGAATTGAAACCATCGGGGGGCAAGTACGAATTCGTGTACATTCACGGAGGGCATTAACCTGTTATGGGATGGGAAAATCGGGAGCTTGCGAGGATGAGAAATGCCGCCCTGGCCCTGGTGTCGGTCATAACCATGTTCTGCGCGCTACCTGCCTCCCATGCCCAGCAAGCCCCTCCCGGCATGGTCCTGACGCCGGAGGGGGAGTTCTGGATGGGCGCCTCAAAAGAGGAAGTTCAGCAGTTGGCGGAGCAATACTCAGGCCACCGG
>JAOUPQ010000137.1 GCA_029879765.1 Nitrospinota bacterium
GGTGTCCCAATCCCTCGGGGCGGCCTTTTCCATTTCATCCACCACATCCGCCACTGCCTCCCCCTGGTTCACGCGGATATCAAGCAGCGCCTCCAGCGCCTGGACGCATCGGTTCTGCCCGTATTTATGGGCCAGAAGCCATTCTGCGGCCAGCTGCCGCTCCTCCATCTGGAACTGGGCCAGGACCGTGGCCTGCTTCACCCCCATGCCGGAGGTGGCAACCAGGGCCTGTACCTCAGGCCCATATTCCGCCACCTGGGAGACGGCGTTGAAAACAACCATGGAGCGCTCCAGACCCATGGCGGGGAATAAAGTATCGATCACCTGTTCGGGAGTCTTGCCAAAGCTGGCGATGGCCAGGCGTATCAGGTTCGCCTTCTCCGCCAGGTTCAGGCCTCGGGTGTGGGCGTTTTCCTCCACGCCCAGAAGGAGCAGGGTATATTCATCCGCATCATGCAGGATAATGGCCGGTATCTTTTCCAGACCTGCATCGATCGCCGCCTGATATCTTCTGAAACCGCAGACCAGGTTATAAATCTCTTTGGATGGGACCAGCCAGACAGGGTTGATGACCCCGCTTCTAGCCACGGAAGCCACCAGGGTGGGGCTCTGGCGGGGGTTTGAGTATGAGAATCGGGGATCGGGCGCCATCATGGCTACCTTGGAGGGACATGCTTCGACAGCCCCGACCCCGACAAAAAAGCTCATGCCGAATGGCGGTATGAATATCCCATTCTTTCCATGATATGGCTCATGGGGGTTTTCCCCAGGATAGCGAACGCGCGGATACGCCTCATCTGGGAAGCGGATATGGCGCCGTTTTCCGGCGCCCGCCCCTGCGAATCCCATCCCACCATGTCCATTATCCGGCTGAAAAATGAGTTCCCCACTCCCAGGGCCTTGGCCACGGCCGCATGCCCGGCGGGGCCGGAGCATTCCAGGGATATATAGGTGGTCAACATAGTCTCCCTGTCTCCACAGAAGAGATATGGGACAACGGCCTGCAGCGACTCTTTATCCCCCACCGAGGAGAGCATTTTTATAAGCTCCAGCAGAACATCCCCTTCCGCCGCCGCGAGCCTGGGGATGGTGATCCTGGAAAAGGAGCTTCTGTATAACCGGAAAATCGTCCTGGCGGCTTTCACTTTATCCGCTTCGCTCTCCGCCAGATCCAGTTTCCTTATGAGCAGGTTCAGGGTGGACCAGTACCCCTGCCGGGAATAGGAATCCCCCACGCTCTGCCGCGCGCTGGCGCCGCCGATGATCAGAGTCAGGAATCGCTCCTTGGAGCGGGTCAGCAGGCGGCCCAGCCAGCTTTGCCTGGTTTCTTCCCTTTCGTTTTTCAACTCATCCAGTATGATATTGTAGGCCTGGACAACGGAGTGGAACTTTTTGACATCGGCATGGCCGGACTGGTTGTCCGGGTGATAAAGACTTGCGGCTTTGCGGTAGGAACTCTTAATTTCGGATATACTAGAGTTTTTATCAACGTTAAGCATGATATACGCCTGTTGAAGTGTGAGTTTGTTATGAGAAATCATATGCTAATAAATACACCCAATAAGACCACAATTATACATAAATTTACACTAATTATAACAAACTGTCAAGCAAAAGGGGAGTTTATTCACAATTTTTGTTAATAAACCAACATAACACATTGATATGACACCGCTTATACTAGTTGACCGGATTTCCTTCACCTACCCGCCTTCCAAGGGCCACCCCGCAAAACAGCTGTTTCGGGATTTCTCCCTGGAGGTTAACAGAAGCGAGGTGGTGTTGATCTCCGGCCGGTCCGGCGCCGGAAAAACGACCCTGCTGCGGATGCTGGCCTGGATGGAGACTCCTGACGAAGGCTCCATGTTCCTCGAAGGCAAGGCGTATCCGGAATACTCCCCTCCCGCATTGCGCAAGGCCGCCTTGATGGTTCCGCAGATTCCTGTGATGTTCGAGGGGGATGTTCGCAGCAACTTGCTGCTTGGTGTGTGCCAGGGGCCCAGCGACGAAGAGCTGGGCTGGTGGATGGAGAGGCTGGGGCTGGAGCGGGAGCTTTTGGGCAAGGCGGCCCGTTCTTTGTCTGTGGGACAGAAACAAAGGGTGGCGCTGATCCGCGGGTTATTGGTCAAACCGAAGCTTTTATTGCTTGACGAGCCAGCCTCCGGGCTGGATCTGGAGTCGGGCGAGCTGATGCGCGGTTTGATCGCCGAATTGGTGGAAAACGACAGGCTGGCGGTGGTCTTGACCAGCCACAACAGGGTTTTCCACGATTCTTTGGCCCATAAGGAGATCAATTTGACAGAGAAAGCGCCATGATCATAAATCCCACGTTCGCGGACATGACCATGACTATGCTGATGTTCGGCGCGGTTATCGGCCTGTCTTTATATGACGGGTTGAAGCTGGAGAAGAGCCTGATCATCGCCACCACCAGGACCGTGGTTCAGCTGGCCTTCGTGGGCTATGTGATCACCGCCCTGTTCGAGCTGGACCGCTGGTGGGTGGTTGTCCTGGCCCTTGTTTTCATGTCGGCGGTGGCGGCGCGGGCCGGGCTGGACCGGATTAAAGGCGCCGTGCCTGGATTATACGCGCCTATGTGGCTGGGAATTGTCTTCGGTTCCATATACACGGTGGCGGTGGTCACCGGGGCGGTGCTGAAGGTCGATCCCTGGTATCGGGTGGATGTGATGATTCCATTGGGTGGGATGATCCTGGGCAACGCCATGAATGGGGGCGCCATAGCGGCGGACCGGCTGTATTCGGAGATCAGGAATCGCCGGGACCAGATCGAGACCCTGCTTATGCTGGGATGGGATTATCGGGCCGCCACGGCCGAGGCGCGCCGGGAAGCGGTGCGGGCGGCTCTGATCCCCACTATAAACACCATGACCACGGTGGGGCTGGTGCATCTGCCGGGGATTATGGTGGGGCAGATGCTGGGAGGGGTGGATCCTGTGGTGGCGGCCAAGTATCAGATTATCATCATGCTTATGGTGGCTTCGTCGGTGACGCTGACGGCGGCGCTATTCACGAAGCTGGCCATGAAAAGGTTCTTCACGCCCAATCAGGCGCTTCGTGCGGAGCTGTTTGAGTAGAGAAGGAAAAGAAACCCGCAAAGAGGCTTATGCGGGTTTTGTCACCTTGCCGGCGGAGATGCAGCGAGTGCAGACACGGACCTTGACCGTCCCATTTTCGCCCACCGAGCGGACCTTCTTCAGGTTCGGATTCCAACGCCTCTTGGCGGTGTTGTTGGCGTGGCTTCTCTTATTTCCGAACATCGGCTTCTTGCCGCATAAACTGCATTCCCTGGCCATGATACGTCCGTTTCGTCTAGTCTGGTTTATTTTTGGAAAAGAGCAATATTAGCACGATTCGGCAAAGAATCAATAGTTTTTTTTTGGTGACATGACCTCTGGGAGAAAGGAGCGCCACGATAATCGTCTGGGATATTTGAAGTTTTCGCTTATCCAGACATCTGAACGGAGGGGGGGGTTGCCCGGTGGCTCTCCTCTTTAGCGCCAGGCCGACTCCTGCAAGTTGCGTATCCCACTTGGGGCAAATACAAGTTCCCATAGCCAACCCATACCCACTGGGAGCAAATTGGCGCATGTATATTGACTGCAAACATTAAGATGATACAATTCTCATGTTTTTTACTACCAACGTTATATCTGGAAGTACAAGGTGTTCGCGTTCGGGAATATTGGTAATCAAGCTCTATACCTGTTTGGGTGGCCAAAAGGTATGGGGCAGATTTCTGCTTTTCTGTCCATGGAGCTATTGGTGATTTGACATAGGAAAGGGGGACCGGATATCCCGGCCCCCCTTCTTTTTGTCGGTCTGGTTTTACGCCTATTTCACCTGCAGGATCTTCTTTATCTCTCTTTTCAGCACTTTGCCTATGATCGTCTTCGGCAACTCCTCCAGGAACACCACCTTCTTGGGAACCTTGTAGGCGCCCATATTCGACTTGCTGTAGGTGACCACGTCCTTTTCGGAGATCGAGCTTCCCTCCGCCCGCACGATCACCGCCACCACGTTCTCTCCATAAGTCGGATCCGGCTCGCCGATGATGGCCACATCCGCCACCCCCTCCATCTTTCGCAGCACCCCTTCCACTTCCGTGCAGTAGACATTCAGCCCGCCGGTGATGACCATCTCCTTCTTCCGGTCCACCAGGAACACGAACCCGTCCTCGTCGATATACCCCATGTCGCCGGTGTAGAGCCAGTCGTCGATGATGACCTTGGCGGTCTCCTCCGGCTTCCCCTTGTATCCGCGCATGACCTGGGGTCCACGGATCAGCAACTCGCCCGTCTCCCCCGGTTTGGCCACTTCCCCCGTCTCCGCATGCAGGATCTTCTGTTCCGTGGCGGGGAGAACCAGCCCGATGGAGCCCACCTTGTCTCCTCCTATCAGCGGATTGCAATGGGTGCATGGGCTTGCCTCGGTGAGTCCATAGCCTTCCACCAGCCTGCCGCCGGTGAGGGACTCGAAGCGCTCCTTGGTCACCCGAGGCAGCGGGGCCGCGCCGGAGAGGCAGAACTTGATGGTGGAAATGTCGTGTTGGATGGCCTTGGGGTTATCGTTGATTTTCTGATACATCAACGGCACGCCGGGGAAAATGGTGGCCTTGTATTTCTGGATCAGCCCCGTCACCTCCGCCGCCTCGAATTTAGGGATCACTATCAGCCGCATCCCCATGGAAAACCCCAGGTTCATCCCCACCGTCATACCGAACACGTGGAATATGGGAAGCGCCAGGATCATGGTCTCTTTCCCCTCCTCGGCGCCGACGAACCACCCCTTCCCCTGGAGGGTGTTCGCCACCAGGTTCTTATGGGTCAGTTCCACCCCCTTGGAGGTGCCGGTGGTGCCGCCGGTGTATTGATACAGCGCCAGGTCTTCGGAATCTATCGCGGCGTTTTCCGCCTTCTCCGAAGCCTGATCCATCAAATCGCCCCACATCAGGTACTTTGATCCGGTGGGGAGGGTCATATCCCTTTTCTCCCCGAAACGCCATTTCAATGGCGCCAGCCAGGAGATGGGCCAGGCCATGTAGTCCTGCATATTGAAGATGATCACCTTTTCCACATCGGTCTTGGCCACCCCTTTGGAGAACACAGGGGCCATAAGGTTGGCCACCACCGCCACCTTGGCGTCGGCGTCCTTGAGCTGGTGCTCCACTTCGCTGGCCACATATAAGGGGGAGAGTTGGGTGATAATGGCGCCCACCCGCATCGCCGCCTGGTACGTGATTATAGCCTGGGGACAGTTGGGCGACATCAGCGCCACCACATCCCCCTTGTTCACTCCATGGGTTCGCAGCACGTTCATGAACTTGCGGATCTGGCGATCCGTCTCGGCGTAGGTGTACTCCTTTTTCATAAAGACCATGGCCGTCCGGTCCGGATATTTGGCCGCCGATTCTTGAAAAAAATGGCCCAATGGTTTATCGGGCAGATCGATTGTTTTGGGGAGTCTGGATAAGTCTATACCGCTCATGTTTTCCTCTCATTCTCATGACTGCGTTTAATGCGTATGTCAAACTTATAAGTAATATATGACATTTACAAAACGGAGTGCGAAAAATCGGAAGAAGAACCCAATAATCAAAACATTGTGTACGATGGCCTGTACCGGTACTCCAGAATCGCCGTCCCCTTGCAGCCCTCCTGCAGCGCCTCCCCTGTCAGATATCCCATTTGCTTGCATCCTCCCTGCAGCGACAGCGCCCAGTTATCCGACAATCCAAATCCCAGGCTTATATAGGCTGCCATTCCGCTTCCATACAGATCCTGTTCCCACCCTTCCACTTTGGCGCCCACGGTTGCGGTTCCGGAGGCGTACAGCCGCGGTATGACAAGCCCCGCCCCATTGTTTTTAAACGGCCTGCCATATTTCAGATACAGCGCGTACAGTCCACCGCGATAGCTGACATAGTTGGTGAAGTACAGCTCATACCCCAGCGCCGAAGGGCGGAATTGTGTGCCATATGTCCAGCCCAGCTCCTTGTCTCCCAGCAAAATGTCATCCCCCTCCACCACCGGGTTTATCCTCATATTGTGGGCAAAGGCTTTCGCGGAGCGGTATAACATTGGATTCAGAAGTGGCATAACCACCGAAAGCGCAGCGGCTTCTTTATACAGATCCACCAATTCCGGATCCACCGATCCATCCTCGCGTATAGGCTCCCTCCCCGTGTAGCGCCTGAAGGCCAGCAGGATGAATTGCACAGGATCACCCCTGGTATCGATCCATGTCTCCGGCTTTTCCGGATCCGCCGGGAATATGGTCAAGGCATACATGGGATAGAACACCTGGTGGATGAACCCAAGAACAAGCTCGTCGGAATAGGCCTTCCCCTCCGTGTAATAGGCAAGCTCCGTGTCTCGGGCGATTATGCTGTTCACCTCGAACCCCCCAATGGAGAGGAATATCTCATCCTCTATCGTAGTCTTGTCTGTTTTCTCGAATGTGGTGTGGGGGAACGGAAGGGCATAGTTGTGGAAAACAAAATCCCCTTCTATCTGTTGGGATCGGAGCCAGTGGCCCATCTCATGGGGCCATATGACCAACATATATGTCCAGAACACGGACCATGTGGCGGCCGTGATTTTTTCCCCTGTGCCTTCCCCTAGGGTGGGGCCCAAATGGTTCAGGTAGATATCCTGCGCCAGGTTGTTCAGAGTCACACCGTTTATGGAAGACATTTCCACCTCCGGCTGGGACGACAGGGCGAACCTGTATCGCCGCTCCGGCGCCTCCTCGCACCACGCCAGCGGGGTGTGGAAAGGAAGAAGGAAGATGAGCGAAAAACAGGCTACACCCCATCTGAAATATTCCATGGCAACCATCTGTCTTTTATCCATCATCTGTCTTTTGTCCATTACAGGATTCTTGACGCTAAACGGCGGAACATAGATTCATGATCAGTACCTTTATTTCACATGTTCCCATAGCAATCAAGGTCTGTTCTTCAGTATGGCGCCGCTTCCCGCGCTGGAAACCACTTTTGCGTAGCGCACCAGGTATCCGGTCTTTATCTTCGGCTCCGGCGCTTTCCACTCACCGCGGCGTTTTTCCAGCTCCGCGTCGTCCACATCCAGCCGCATGGTCCGCTCCGGGATGTCTATATGGATGATGTCCCCATCCTTGACCAGGGCAATGGGTCCACACTCCATGGCTTCCGGGCTGACGTGGCCGATGCATGGCCCCCGGGTGCCGCCGGAGAAGCGCCCGTCGGTGATCAGCGCCACGGAGTTCTGCAATCCGCGCCCGGCGATGGCCGATGTGGGCGCCAGCATCTCCCGCATGCCGGGGCCGCCTTTCGGCCCCTCATAGCGGACTATCACCACTTGCCCCGCTTTCACCGCGCCTTTCAGTATCCGCTCCATCGCCTGCTCTTCGCTGTCGAAACAGACCGCCGCCCCGGAAAACTTCATCATCTCCGGCGAGATGGCCGACTGTTTCACCACGGCGCCATCGGGGGCCAGGTTCCCTTTGAGCACCACGATTCCACCCTCTTTCTTATATGGGTTGGAGGCTGGACGGATCACGTCCGGGTTGTCGTTCCGGGACGCGTCGGCGGACTGGTGGGTGGATATCCCCGCCACTGTGGGCAGGTCGTGGATCTTGTCCTTCAGCTCCTTCATCACCACGGGGATGCCGCCGGCGTATTCCACGTCCTCGATAAAGTCCTCCCCGCCAGGGCGCACGCTGCATATCTGGGGGGTGGAACGGGACAGGATGTCGAAAGTCTCCAGCGGCAGGTCCACCCCCGCGTCATGGGCGATGGCGGGGATATGCAGGGCGGTGTTGGTGGAGCCGCCCAGGGCCAGGTCCACCCGGATGGCGTTCTCGAACGCGGGGCGGGTCATGATCTGGCGGGCGGTGACGTTGTTCTTTATCGCCTCGCATATGGCCACGCCACTTTCAAAAGCGATGCGGCGCTTCTTGCCGCTCACCGCCAGGGCGGTGGCGCAGCCGGGCAGGCTCATCCCCATGGACTCGGTGACGCAGGCCATGGTGTTGGCGGTATACATGCCGGAGCAGGAGCCGGGGCCGGGGCACGCTTCCTTTTCCAGGGCGCAAAGCTCCGTCTCCGTCATGGTTCCGGCGCTCACCTGCCCCACCGCCTCGAAGGTGTCGCGCACCAGTGATCGGCGCTTGTTCCT
>JAOUPQ010000138.1 GCA_029879765.1 Nitrospinota bacterium
CACTTCCGCCAGAGCTTCTGTCACCGCTTCTACGATGTTGGCGGCAGGGCGGCCCCGACGCATCCCCACCCCCACGATCAGGCTCTTGGCCGCTTCCGTGGTGGTGGTGATCACGGGCTCGGCGCCTATGGCATTGGCCACTTGCAGCGCCAGGTCGTTGGCTCCCCCTTCATGGCCGGAGAGCAGGCTTATGGCGTGTCGTCCTCCCACATCCACCACCACCACCGCCGGGTCGGTCTTCTTGTCCGTGGCCAATGGGGCGATGGCGCGGGTCACCGCCCCGCAGGGCGCCACATACACCAATCCCTCATATTCCACGAACAACCGCTCTGTCAGCTCCACCACCCGGGCGAACTGTTTCGCCCAAGAAGGGACGTCGACTTTCTCATGGACATAGCAATCCACGTCGGGGATCTTTTCCCTTATCTTCTCCAGCACCTTCACCCCCTGGGGAGACAGAGTGACCAGACAGATTTTCATCACGCTCCAGCCTTCCTGTATTCATGGGAAAAGCTCTTGTCATACAGCAAGCTGGCCTCGGCGCCGCGCCCCAGCGCGTCCCCCACCACGATCATGGCGGTCTTCCTAACCCCCGCTTCCTTCACCTTCGCGGCGATGTCCTCTGTCGTGCCACGGATGATCAGCTGGTCCGGCCGGGAGGCGTGGAACACCACCGCCATGGGCGCCCCGGCGCCGTAGTGCCGCTCCACCGTCTCCGCCAGCCCGGAGATCTTGTCCACCGACAGGAAGACACACAGCGTGGAGCGGGTGGCGGCCAGTCTTTCCATATCCTGCTCCTCCGGAACCGGCGTGCGCCCCGCCATGCGGGTCAGGATGATGGTCTGCGATTTTTCCGGCACGGTCAGTTCCACTCCCAGCGCGGCGGCGGAAGCCTGGAAAGAACTGATCCCCGGAGTGACATCGTATTCGATTCCCCGTTTTTCCAACTCGGCGATCTGTTCCCGGATGGCGCCGTATATGGAAGGGTCTCCGGAATGGAGCCGCACCACGTCCATATCCCTGGAGCTCGCGTTCTCGATCACCGACACGATCGCTTCCAGGTCCATCCCGGCGCTGTCGTGCCTCTCCGCGCTCTCCGGAGCCATGGCCACAATCGCATCGCTCACCAGGGAACCGGCGTATATCAGAATCTGGCAGTTTTCCAGGATGCGTTTGGCCTTCAGGGTCAAAAGCTCCGGATCGCCCGGCCCGGAGCCGACAAAGTGTACTTTCATGGTTTTCTCCCGTTGCAATGAAGAAGTATGGTGGAAAGATATCCGGCTTCCTCCGTCTCCCCTTTCAGCTTCCGCAGGTCTGTCTCCACCCTCTGGTTTTCCATCCCGGAATTGGAGACGAACACCGCGTCGTCGATAGCCCCCAACCGCTCCAGCAGATCGAGCACCGGCCCCAGCCGTTTGCCGATCTTCATCAAGGCCACCGTCCCCCCCTGCTCCACAGCCCGACGCACCTGGGCCAGGTCATCGGCGGCAGGGACAATGGTCACCTGCTCGCGCCCCTCACCGATAGGAAACGATGTGAGCGCCGCAACGGAGCTGATGGCCGTTATGCCAGGCACGGTGACCACCTGGGCCTGGGGCATGATCTTGCGCAAGGCCCGCAGCAGATAGATGTATGTGGAGTAGAGCAAGGGATCGCCCAGTGTAATGAAGCAGGCGTCCTGGCCACTCTTCAGGCACTCGGCGATGACGGCGGCGGACTCGTCCCACTTTCGCTCCAGCTCCTCCTGGTCCGCCACCATGGGGAACACAAGCTCGGTGACCTGGGCCTGCTGTCCCACATATCGCTCTATGATTTTCAGGGCCACGCTCTCCGCCTTGATCCTGGCCTTCGGCGCAAACACACGCCCAACCCGGCCCAGCAGATTGGCCGCTTTCACCGTCACCAGTTCCGGGTCGCCGGGGCCCACTCCCAATCCATACAATGTTCCGTTGTTTTCCATCATTTTTCCTTCCGAACCAGCAGAACCAGCGCCAGGGATGGGGTCTCCATCTCCGCCAGCGTCGCCGGATCCACCTTCGCTATCTTCTCGTTTTCCATTGTCAGGTTCTGGCACACCCAAGCCTCCCATCGCCCCTCCAGGCGGGAGACGAAAGCCGCCACCCATTTAATCGCCTCCGGCCTCCCCAGCAGAACGGCGTATTTCTGCGCCTGGGGTCCATCCACCTCCGGGTCCGCTCCATGGGCGCTGATTATCCGCGCGTCCTGCCACGGCTGGCCAATGGCCGCAAACCCCACCTGCACCGAGCTTATCCCGGGAATGACACGGCAATTTTCCGCGCCGATTTTTTCGATCAGAGGTTTGGCCAGGCTGCTGACACCAGGATCCCCGCTGACCAGCACCGCCACTTTGCCTTTCCCGCTGTACTTATCTATCATTTCAATCGCCTTGCCGGCGTGTCCCGCGTTCTCCAGCCTCTCCCCTTTAGCGTAGGGTACCAGCGCCAGCAGTCGCTTTGAGCCGATCAGATAATTTGCTTCCATGGCCGCTAAGCGCGCCACAGGGGTCAGGTAATCCGCCGAGCCCGGCCCGCAACCTATAATTGTGATAGTCATTCCTTCCGCTCCCAATGTTCCGTATCCCCGGCGGTTCCCACCGGTTCCAGCTTCATGTTCACCAACGCCACCGCCACCTCACAGGCTCCGCCGGTCCTGGACATAACCGCCAACCGGATCGTTTGCGCCAGCATGGCGCCCAGTTTAAATTGGTCATCTTTGTCCAGGCTTTCGAAAACTCCTTCCACGGTTTCGCTCTCTTCGATCATCACTTTCAGCCCATCCTGCGCCATCTGGCGGACGAAAGGCGCCGCGCTTTTGGATCGTTTGGAGTGGGTGTCCCACTGACCCATGGCCAGCTTGGCCAGCTTCCCCGGATGACCCACTATCAACAGGGCGTCCAGCTTTCTCTCCCCTGTCTTGTCCAGCAAGAAACCCCACTCGTTCCCCACCTCCACGATCAGGGTGGGATTCAGGTGGAACATCTGTCGCGCGGCCCTGGTCCCGATATTGCCAGGAGTGAGCACCGGCCTGGTGACCCCTTCCGCCAGCGCCACATCCAGGGCGCACAGGATCGACTGTCGCAATGCGGGGCAACTGTATGGACGGACGACGCCAGTAGTGCCCAGGATGGATAATCCGCCCTCCACTCCCAGCCTGGGATTGAAAGTCTTTTGCGCCAGCTCCCTCCCCCCGGGGATGGAGATCCGCGCCAGAGCTGGCCTGTCCGTCACATCCCGCAGGGCCATGGTGATCATTCTTCGCGGACCGGGATTGATAGCCGGTTCACCCGGCGGCATGGAAAGGCCTTTGCGGGTGACAGTGCCCACCCCCTCCCCCGCCTCGAACCTGACATCGCCATCCTCCATCCAGCTAACTTCCACCTCGATTCTGGAGCCGTGGGTAATGTCCGGATCGTCCCCGGCGTTCTTCACCACCGCCGCCATGGCGCCGACGGGGGTCAGGGCCGAGTCCACGATTTCCATTTCCGCCAGCTCGCCATTGGCCAGGGTAATCTCCACCCGGTCAGGCGCAGGCCGCCCCAAAAGGATTATCGCCGCCGCCTTGGCCGCCGCCGAAGCGCAAGCGCCGGTGGTATAGCCGGTTTTGAGGGTTTGAGAGGAATCCGTCATTCGAAGCAGCCTTCCTGAAAGAAGTTTCCCCAAAACCTCCTCCTGATGCAATTAACCCAGTTCATCATCCGGCTCCTTGATAAGGGATTTCACCAGCGCAGACTCCGGGATATGCTCCAGCATTCTTTTTCGCGCCTCGCCGATCGTCAGCGGCAGGCCGTTGATCGGCACGCCATCATAATGTTTCAGCTGATGCAGCAGGGCCGAGACATAGGGAAGACGCAGCCCCGCGCTTTTCAGCATCTCCTGGTCGCGGAATATCTCCTCCGCCGTTCCGTTTTGTATGGCGCGGCCGTTTTTAAGAACGAATATGCGGTCCGCGAAAAGGGGCAACAGGTCGATAGAGTGGGTGGCCAGCACCACGGTCACACCCTCTTCCCTGTTCAGCGCGCTGAGCAGACGTGTCATTCCCTCCTCCCCCACCGGGTCCAGCCCCGCCGTCGGTTCGTCCAGGATCAATATCTTCGGCCCCATGGCCAACACCCCGGCCAGCGCCACCCGTTTTTTCTCGCCATAGCTCAGGTGGTGGACAGCCTTCCCCGCCAGATGCCCGGCGCATACCTTGAAGAGCGCCTCCTCCACCCTGGTCTTCACTTCCGCTTCCGGAAGGTTCATATTCCTCGGACCGAAGGCCACGTCCTCCGCCACGGTGGGGGCGAACAACTGGTCATCCGGATTCTGGAACACCATCCCCACCCTGCCATACAGCCGGGAGGAGTTCATGGACCTGATATCCTCCCCTTGCACCAGCACCTGGCCGGTCTGCGGTTTTATCAGCCCCACCAGGGCCTTTAGCAGAGTGGTTTTCCCGGAGCCGTTGGAGGCGAGCAATGCCGTGAACTTGCCGTCCTGGGCCACGAAGTCCACATCCAGCAGCGCCTTGCTCCCCTCCTGGTAGGTGAAGCATATGCATTTGGTTTCCAGGGCGGCGAGGGTTTGCTGTGTCATACCGTCTCCAGAATGATAAAGAGAGCCGCCAGCGCCAACAGCGCACCGGAGGTTTTCAAAACCCCATAGGCTCCCAGCGGAGGTGGCGGATCGTATGGGATCTCCCCGTTGTATCCGCGGACCAACATCGCCTCTTCCACCCTTTCCGCCTTCTCCATGGCGCCCAGGGCCACGGCCCCAGCCAGCGTCCCGGCGGAGGAGAGAGACCGCCCCGCGGTGGAGTAGCCCAATCGCGTTCTCTGGGCAGAGCCGACCTCCACAGCCTTTTCGAAGATATCGAAGGTGAAGCGGTACATAAGCATGGCCACCTCCACCCATCCCTTCGGCGCCCCCATCCAGCGCAACGACCGGAAGAGATGATGCGCGGGAGTGACGAAACTGAACAGCAGCAGCACGCCCACCGCCCCCATCACCCTGGCGCAGATCAATACGCCCTGGCGCAATCCTTCATCCGTGGCGGCAAACCCTATTCCTGCGATCTGGAAAGAGCCGATCACTTCCCCCGGTGTCATGAGGGCCTTAAGGAGAAATATGAAAGCCGCCGTCCCCGCGGGGGCGGCGAACCGCAGCGCCACATGACGCGCCGGGACCGAGGCCATGTATGCGCCTGTGAATGCGGCCAGGAGCATGAGCGTGGGAAAAAGAGGGGAACTGGCGGCAAGGGTCATGATCACAGCGCATAGAGCCACAATCACCTTCACACGAGCGTCCACAGAAGCCAGCCGACTTTGGCGGATTGTAAATATATCGGAGAAAAGCTCAAACAACATCGCCATCCCCTTTGTTGGCATGGGGCGAGTCCGCCAGGAATCCGCGATAGAAATAACCGAGGGCAAAGCCACCGGCCAATCCGGCCAGCAGGAACATTAAAAGGGGAAGATCGCCCATGCCGTCGAACATCCCCGGCGCCGGCGGCCTGCCAGCTTCGGTGGCGATTTTGCCCACAATAGTCTCGTCTATCCCGGCCCATTTCTCCTGGGCCGCCATCACCATGGTGGAAACAAGAGTCATCATGTCGCCACCCCCATTCGATCCATATCCGCCACCTCCGGTCGCCGCCGCATGATGAAGCTGTATGCCCCGGCGGTAATAAAGCCTTCCAGGACACCCAGGGGAATCTGGGTGGGGGCGAAGGCCGCCATGATCGCCAGGAACATGGAGAACCATTCCCCATTCCGGGCCAGTGCCAGCGCCATGAACAGGGCGGTGCCGCTGTAGGTGGCCCAGTTGGCGATCAACCCTGCGGCGAAAGCGGAAGCCCACGTCCCAGCGCCCAGGCGCTTGCCCAAATGGAAAACGGCGTATCCTGAAAATCCGCCAATCACTCCCATGGACAAGGTGTTGGCTCCCAGGGTGGAAAGCCCTCCGTGGGCCAGGAAGAGCGCTTGCAAGGTCAGCGCCACGCTGGCTATGAGAGCGGTGATGGTGGGCCCCACCAGAATGGCCGCCAGCCCCACCCCGCAAGGATGGGCCGTGGCGCCCACCACCGGGACAGGGATGGGCATACACGATATGACAAACACGGCGGCGCCGGTCAGCCCGATGAGGGGCTTGAAATGAATCGACCTGGCGCTGCGGATCCTAAGCTCGCGCAAGCCCATGAACACGAACGGCGCCACCACCAGAAACCATATCCCCGCCCATGAAGCGGGGAGTATCCCCTCGGTGATATGCATGGCCGCCGCTTTTGGCGCCCAGGCCACCATGAAGGCGATGAACAACGCCGCCATCATCGGCACTTGCTTCTTTTTCATGTCAGTCATGGTGGTGGTGACAATGGCCGTGGTCTTTATTGTATTTTTCCGCCTCGTCCGGATCCATGGCCACGAACTCCTTCTCCCCGGCAGGCAGCGGAAATTTGTCGCGCGGGTCCAGTTTCATCTGGCGCACATCTTCCAGGCCCTGGCTCTCGGCGATTCTTTTCTTCACCAAGGCCGCCAGGCTCTCGTCATACCCCAGATGCTTGCCCAGCACCAGCCTCACGCCGGGGTATGCCGCCGCTTCGGCCTGCATCATCTCCGGAATGTCCAGCCGCATATGAAGGCCCATATGCAGAAAGTAGGGAATCAGGATGATCTCCCTGGCGCCCATGTCCGCCAGCTTTTTGAGCGCCTCGGGGAAAAACGGACCCCTGCGGGACATGTGGCACACCTCCACCGCCATGAACTCCTCCTCCTGTCGCAACTGGTCGGCCACAGCCTCCATCCCCTGTGATGCGCCCCGCACCCGGGAGCCGTGCCCCATCAGGATCACGGCAGGCTTCATGCCATTTGCACCCATGGTTTCACTCCCCATGTTCGCCAGCCAGGATCAACAGCGAGTGGACCACGCTCACCGCCAGGGCGCTGCCCCCCCTTCGGCCATCCAGGGCGATATATGGCACATCCAGGCTCATCAGCTCGCGCTTGCTTTCCACCACGTGGATAAAACCCACAGGCATGGCGATCACCAGGGCGGGGCGCACCCCATCCTCGGCGATCATCCGGCTGATCTCCATCAGGGCCACCGGCGCGTTGCCGATCACAGCCACCCCACCATGGAGAATCTCTTTTGCCTTGCGCGCGGCATAGAGCGAGCGGGGCAATCCCGCCGCTTTGGCCTCCCTGGCCACTTCCGGATCGGCTACAAAGCAGTGAACATCCTCTTTCGTGTAATCATGATGCACCAGCGCCAGCCGGGCCGCGGAGATACCGGCGCGGATCATGTTGGAGTCGGAATAGAGCGGGCATTTGCGACGGAAAGCGGCGATGCCGGATTCGATGGCGCCATGGGAGAAACGGACATCGTCCATCATTCCAAAATCGGCGGTGGTGTGGATCATCCGCCGGGTCACCACCCATTGTTCCGGGGTCATGGTGTGGTGGCCCCGCTCCCTGTCGATAGCCTCGAAGCTCATCTCCTCGATGCGCTCCGGAGCTATGGGGTTATCCAGAAATTCGTATATGGAAGGTCGGGCCGCCTCCCTGGTCTCATCGTTCATCCTTCTTTTACCTCCATGATTTGTTCCGCAAACTTCGCCGTGGCCCCGGGCGCCGAGGCGAAATGTATATGGGCATAGCTGGCCAGGGTGCGGCCATGCTGATAACCTTCCTGTGATTTCTCTCCATTCCGCGGGCGCACCAGCTCATAGGCCTGGCTCCACTCCGGTTCCGCCATCGGATCCTCCATCAGCTCCGAATAGTGGAACCTGTGGCCCCGCAACCTGTCCCCCGCCGCTCCGAACAGGGATGGACGGGTGAGCCTGGCTTCCACATAACCGAGCGCCCGGAACCTGCCCAGCATCCTGGTCCATGCGGCAAGCTTGCCCACCATCGGCCATTTTTTCCCTTCACCATCCTCCACTCCCCGGGAGAGATAGATCAGGCCGCCGCATTCGGCGTATACAGGCCTGCCGGAGGCGAAAAAGCTGCGCACATCCTGCAGCATAGTTTCGTTCCCCGCCAATTCCTCAGCATGTTGTTCCGGATATCCCCCGCCGTAATATATGGCGTCCAGTCCTTCCGGCAGCTTCCTGTCACTGATGGGGGAGAACCGCACCAGTTCCAGCCCGGCATCCTCCAACGCCTTCAGGTTGTCCGG
>JAOUPQ010000139.1 GCA_029879765.1 Nitrospinota bacterium
GAAACTGATCCAGAGGTTATACAGCCCCAGCTCTTTGGCCAGCCCCTGGCTTTTGTATGTGACGGGACCGAAGGAGTATTCGTTTATACCATTGACGGGCAGCCAGTTGATATATTTCCAGAGACCTGGCAGATCCTTTCGAAGCTCCAGCTTATCCTGCAGATAAACGGTTTTCAGCAGGGAGTTTTCATGGCAGCCGGTCTGGAAGTCGAAAGGCTTTTCAAGCTTGACCTCGTTTCCGTTGGCGCAGCAAATGAGCTTATATTTTTCCATGGTACTTCGGTGGATAAATACGTTTTATATCCCACCGTCCAAATCCTTTCCCGGCTGGAAGTGGTTCCCGGAGGATCACTTCCTCTTGTTTCACAGATAGAAGGACGAATAATATCATGATACATGTAGCGAGACACGAATAGCGCCCATGAAACCCTTTAATTTTATCTGTAAATGAAAGGATTTGTAAATGAATGCGCCGAAAGGCGAAAAATGTGAAAAAATGTACGATACAGAAATTTATTGGATACAAATATGTTTTACATTGCCATCGTGGGCAGACCCAACGTGGGCAAATCCACATTGTTCAACAGGATCATCGGTGGCCGACCAGCCATAGTGGATGATACGCCGGGAGTGACCCGTGACAGAAATATCGGATTTTCCTCCAGGCTGGGGCGAAAGTTCGGCGTGATAGACACGGGCGGGTTTGAGCCGGAGAATCAGAACGACATTGTCAGCCAGACCAGAGAACAGGCTTTGGTGGCCGTGGAGGAGGCGGACGAGATCTTTTTCGTGGTGGACGGCAGGGAAGGCCCGGCCGGGGCGGACGAGGAACTGGGAAGAATGCTGCGCAAAGCGGGGAAGAGGGTGTGGCTGGTGGTGAACAAGGTGGACAACCCCTCCGCCGCCGGGGAAGTGGACCAGTTCCATCGGATGGGATTCGAGAATGTGCGCCCCGTAAGCGCGGAGCACGCCCTGGGGGTGGAGGGTATGCTCGAGGAGATTGTGGCGGCTTGGCCCAAGGACCCTGAAGATGAGGAGGATGGGGGGAAGATTACTCGGATCGCCGTGGTGGGCAAGCCGAACGTCGGCAAGTCGTCGCTGATCAATCGTATAGTGGGCAAGGGGAGAATGATTGTGAGCCAGACCGCCGGCACCACACGAGACGCGGTTGATAGCGAGGTGACGCTGGCGGATGGCCGCCGATATATTCTCATAGACACCGCCGGGATACGTCGCAAATCGAAGGTATCGCAGAAGCTGGAGAAGTACTCGGTGATAATGGCGATGAAGGCGGTGGAGCGGGCGGATGTGGCGCTGCTTCTGGCCGATGCTTCGGAGGGAGTCACCACTCAGGAGGCCAAAATCGCCGGGATGGTGGAGGACGCCGGGAAAGGACTGATCCTGGTGGTGAACAAATGGGACCTGGTGCAGAAGGATACCAACAGCACCAGGGTATTCGAAGCGGAGTCCCGGGAAAAGCTGAAATTCGCGCGGCATGCGCCGATGGTGTTCATATCTTCCCTGACCGGGCAGCGGGTGGAGAAGGTGTGGGATATGGTGGACGAAGTGGGGACGCAATTGGCCAAGCGGATCGGCTCCGGGGCGCTAAACGCCATGGTGCGGCGGATAATGCAGAAGACTCCCCCCCCCACCGCCAAAGGCAGAATGGTGAAAGTGTATTTCGTCACCCAGGTTTCCACTTCCCCCCCCACCATAGTGATCATGGCCAACATGCCGGAAAATATCCATTTTTCCTACAGACGCCACCTGGAGAACCGTATCCGGGAGGAGGCGGGCCTGGACAAGACTCCGATGCGATTCATATTCCGTCGTCCATCCGGCCGCCGACAGGGCGATCCGAATGGCAAATCAGGCAAGTTGAGACGCAGCAGGTGAACGCTCCTTTGCAAGAGGCCAGGAAGCCCGCTACCAGGCGAAGCGGCGCGAGCTACTTCGTGATCATGATCTGGGTGGGGGTGGCGCTTGCCCTGGCCGGAGTGGGGTTGATCGCTGTAAACCTGAACCGCTCCGTCCAGGAGGAAGGAGAGGTGGCTTTTCGCAAAAACCTAAAGTTCATGTGTGAATCCTCGCGCAAGTCAACGGAGCTTTTCATGGAGAACGTGATCGTGGAGATTGTGTTCCTCACGCAACTGGAGGCTGTGAAGGATTACAGGCTGAGCCCCGCGGCGGGGATATTCCGGGATACGTTATTCCAGGAGCGATACAAGAACATAATCTCCCATCTATTTCTGCTGGATGGCGCCGGGGAGATAATGATCGCGGTGTCCACCACTCCCGACGCCCAGGAGCTGGACAAGCAGGTGAAGGAGATGGAGGAGCATCTGGCCAGGTTCTTCGACTCCACCATGAAGGGCTATCATGTGAATGTTTCCAAAAGCCTGATAAAGACGAACGCCTATCGAGGCCTGGCGGTGGGGATGCCGATTCCCCGCAAGGTGATGGATGTGGCTCCGGACAAGCCCAGCTCCCTGTTCGTCTCTGGCATGGTGATGGCTCTGGTCAGCGCCGAGGAGATGATCTCTTACTTTATTAAGCCGATGAAGATAGAGAAGACCGGTTTTGCCTGGCTGACCCTGGGGGATGGGGCCATAATCGGGGAGCGGGAGAGGCTGGAGGAATTCGCGTTGAGTTTATATGGTGGCCGGGCGGATGTGGCCAGGCTGGAGAAGGATTTTTCCGCCGCCCTGGCCGGATCGGAATCCGGCCCTTTTGGCAAAATTGACCGGTCGAAGAGAGAGATATCGGTGGACGTGGGGGACGAGCGCTGGTTCCTGTCGTACTCGCCGATGAAGATGATGGGCCAGAAATGGGTGATGGTGGCGCTGGCGCCCCGGTCTGAAGTCACACACCTGCTGGAGCGAAGTTTCCGACAGATGGTGATGATGGTGCTTTCCGTGGCCCTTATCCTGATAGCTTCCGGAACGGTGCTGGTGGCGGTGAACAGGCGGCTGGCGAAGTCGGAGGAAAAAGCCAGGCTGGCCTCCGAGCTGGAGGAGAAAAACCTGTCGCTGGCGGAGATGAACAGACGGATGGACGAGTTCGTGTCGGTGGTTTCCCACGATATCCGATCCCCTTTGAATGTGGTGAAGGGATTCGTGAAACTCATCCGCTCTTCGCCGGGGGGAGAGGCCTTCGAGCGGGAGACCGGAGTGATGCTGCGCTCCTGCGAGAGGATGTCCCAGCTGACCCGCGATATACTGGATGTGGCCAAGCTGGAGGCGGGGAAGGTGACCCTGGCGTATGACCCGATAGTGATCGATCAGATCATCGAGGAGAGCGCGCAGATTATGGGGTTTGCCGTGGCGGAGAAAAAGATAGAGCTTAGGATAGAGCTCGGAGAGCCGACCAGGATGGAGGGGGATTCGGGAAAGCTCTCCCAGGTGATGAACAATCTTATAGGCAACGCGGTGAAATTTACCCCCACCGAGGGAGTGATCACCATAACCAAGCGGGTGGATGGCCCGGATGTGTTGATAACCATCACCGATACAGGCCCGGGGATCGCGGAGAAGGACAAAGGGCTTTTGTTCAGCAAATTCGAGCAGCTTAAAATAAGCCAGCAGGGGGTGGAGCCAGGTTTTGGCTTGGGTCTTTCCATCTGCAAGAGCATAATAGAGCTGCATGCCGGAAAAATAGCGGTGGATAGCGCCCCTGGGGAAGGGGCCACTTTTCTGGTGAGGATCCCTTTGAAGAATCCACTGGCGCGCAAAAGCAATTGACAGCCTCAGGAGGATGGCTGGGGTATATAATGTTGCAAAGGCAGGTGACAGTATGGAAAAAAGAAAACATCCCAGGCTAAGAAAGCTGCTCTTCGCCGCGGCGAAGAAATATGACGACAACGGCGAGCTGGAAGAGGGGAGCATCGGGATGACCATGGACATATCCGAAGGGGGGATGCTGATCATGACTGAAAGTCCCCTTCCATTTATGGCCAGGCTGGATCTATTCCTCGGTTTCGGCGATACCATCCTTAAAGTCAAAGGGGAGGTGACCCGGCTGGAGAAACAGGCAGGAAACAAGACCCTGATGGGGCTGAAGTTTCTGGAAGTGGACGATGAAGCGCTCTCCTTGCTGAAGGTGGCGTCCTTTTCCGGCGCCGCCGAGGGACACAGGACAAACAGCCATGGGGACACGGAAAAGGATCATGGGGCCGAAGAGGGGAAATAGAGGGTTTTTCGTTACTTCAACATCAGCAACTTGTATTTGGGATCGCGAATAAGATCCAACCCATCGATCATATCGTCCGATGCATGGCCTACGTATATATAGCCCGGCTTTTGTGTGACGCTGATAAAGTTCTCCAGGAAAAATCGCCTCGCCTCATTACTGTAATATTGGAAGACATTGGCGCACACAATCATCTTGAATGTATATTTGCGCGGCCTGTTCTTCAGGTCAAACACCCGAAAGGAGACATGGTGTCGGATCTCGGCGCCAAATACAACGTCACCTCCATCCAGCTGGCCATACCGCTCGAAATAAGGCCGCCAATTGGAAAGGTCGCTTTTGATCAGTTGATATCTACCCGATTTGGCGGTTTCCACCAGATGGGAGTTGATGTCGGTGCCAAAAACCATGAACGGGGTTTTCGCCCCCAGCTCTCCCAGCTTTCGGTGGATGAACATCGCCAGCGAATATGTCTCGGCTCCGTTGCTGCACGCAGAACTCCAAACATGCAAAGGTCTGCTGGCGTTTTTCTCCAGATGCTCCGGGATAATTAGTTCATCCAGGGCGGCAAGGATGTTCTTGTCCCGGAAGAACCGGGTGGCGTTGGCCACCACCCCTCCAGCCTGGCCATCGGAAAAAGCCCTGGAGCTGTCTTCCAGAGAAAGGTTGGCTTTGGCCGGATTCCAATGGTCCGGGTTGGCCTCCTCGCGGTATATGGTGGCCATTCCCTTGGCCGGATCGAAATATATCTTGCGATAGAACTGTCCGTTGATGTCCAGCTGCGAAGCGGACAATCCTTGCGCCCTGGTAATGTTGATCAGCTTGGAGATTTTCCACTTGGCGCTGTCCGAGCCGCCCACAATGGCGCACTCCACCTCTTTGGCTCCCCATCCCCGGTTTGCGAAGCTGTCCATGGCCAGGCCCAGTTGCTCTTTGGCCAGGCCGGTGTAGTGGTATCCGGTGTCCGCCACACAGACCATCCCCCCCAGGCTCCCATCGCTGGCGCGCAAGAGGATCAGCGGATTCTGCCCCGTGTCCATACTAAGATTTCTGGGAGACACCCTCCAGCCGGGGCATTTGAGCTGGGGGATTTCCGAAGGATGGCCGGTCTTGACCGTATGCTTGATAGTCATCGGCGCGCCCTAGCCTGCCCGGCCTGGGTTTGAAACAGAGTGTTTTGAGCGCATATTCATAATCACCCATGAATATAAAAGGGGGCGCGCCCAAAGATCAAGTTAATTCCTGGGGGCTGCAAGGAAGGATCGATGGGGCAGGGGATGGCTGTTGACAGTAAGGAAATGTCAGATATGCCTCCAGTAAGGTCGTAACGGGCCGCAGATCGGGGTGTGGCGACGATATTGTATACGGTTACGACTTTTCCATAACCATGGCCACCAGGTCCGCTGCGCTCATCACTGGCGTATCCAGCCCCGCCCTGGACATGGCGTCGGCCAGCTGCAGCTGGCATGACGGGCAGGAGGTGACCACGATATCCGCTCCGCTCTCCTGCGCCGCCCTGGCCTTGAACTGGCCAAACCGGGCCGATTGCTCCGGGTGCTCCAGAGTGAACGCCCCCGCTCCGCCACAGCAGACGTCGGCTCCGGCCATCTCCACAAACTCCACATTCGGCAGGCTCTTGATCAATATCCTCGGTTCGGCGCTAACCCCCATACCTCTCTTCAGGTGGCAGGGGTCGTGGTAGGTCACCCGCAGCTTCCCCTTGCCGGGGATGCTGGCCAGTTTCCGTTCCACGCCCAGTTCCACCAGCAGCTTCTGGAAATCGACCACTTTGCCCGCCACAGCCGCAGCGCGCGGGTCGGCTTCCAGCATCATGGGCAGGGCGTGGCTGAGCACGGAGCCGCAAGTGGCGCAGGAGACCACTATGGCGTCCACATCCAGGTCGGCAAAGGCTTCCACATTTTTCATCGCCAGCTGGCGGGCCGTGTCGTTGTCTCCGGCGAACCACGCCGGGGCGCCACAGCACACCTGCCCCTGGGGATACACCACCTCCACCCCCGCTTGTTCCAGCTGGCGCATGACGTTGAGCCCCGTGTCTGGATATGCCAGGTCTGTCATGCAGCCGCTGAAGTACGCCACCTTTCGCAAGGCGCCTTCTCTGGGAGCGCCATGACCCTTGCCTCTGGCCACCAGGGCGCGAAGATTGGTTTGCAGAAGCCTGGGAGTGACTCTGCGTTTTCCCTTTACGGAAAACGGGAAGAATCGGGCCAGCATATCCGGCGCGTTGTCGTAGAACACGGTGGCCAGTCCGGCCAGTTTTGCCAGGATGTTGAGCCGGGCGGGGAAGGGCAATATGTGCCGCAGGATCAGTCTTTGTGCGAGGCTTGTTCCTCTTGCAGTCGCCATGTCTGCGCGGGCCGCCTGGAACAGCGCCACAGTGTCTATCTTCGCCGGGCAGTTGTCCGCGCATTTGAGGCAGGAGAGACACATGCTAAAATCGGCGGCGATCCTGGGCGAAGGCTCCAGGGCGCCATCCATCAGAGCCTGGGCCAGCCTTATTTTGCCTCGGGCGGAGAGGGTCTCGGAAAAAGACATTTCGTATGTGGGGCAGCCGACCTGGCAATAGGCGCAGCGGACACATTTGTCCATCTCCCCCTTAACCGCGAGAAGATTCGTATATTCCATCAGGTCATTATAATCCGAAGTGAGGAGGGGCGCTTTGAATAGGCGAGGGGAGGCGAAGATTATCCGGCCATGGCCGTTTAATCTTCTTCCGGTTGGCCGATCTCTGTCTGTACGCCGCTCAGGCTGACAGCGGCGTCGATTTCCGCGATAAGCTTGTCCAGTTTGGCCTGATAAACCTTTCCTTCGCTTTGGGTCTTTTCCTTCAAGGCGAACAGCTCGTGGGCGATCTGGAGCAAGGCCAGCATCGCCACTCTGCTAAGCTCCGTATGGCCCCCGATGCGGGTGGCGATCTGGCGCATCAGGGTGTCCACATAGTCGGCGTATTGCCTGGTCTTGGCGGGGTCTTCGGAGCTTATGATGGAAAGATCCATCCCGTAGACGGTGATATTAACCCGCTTTCCCTCTTTATTCATCACTCCTCCTCCCCCACAAGCTCGTCGATTTTTTCTATGGCGGACTTGACCTTGTGGCGCACCAGTTCCCGCTCCAGGATCAGCCGCTCCCGTTCGTCAACCAGGGTCTTGTATTTCCTCTTCATCTCTTCGCTTCCAGATCCACTGGCCCTGGATTGGTCCAGATTTGTCCTCAGGGAGTATATCTGTTGCTTCAGGGTGCGGTTTTCCGTCTTCAGTGTGTTGATCCGCTCGAAAAGGAGCCCAAGCTTCTTCTCAACTTCATCGATACGAGTAAGATCCATCCGAATCAGCCAGCAAAACCAGTTAAGGCGCGACTTCAAATAGCGCGGTTATCTAATTGATATTTTGACTGTAATATAACACTGGCCAATAACTGGGTCAACTAGGATAGTGCATGTTGGCTTGGCTGGGGGCCGGACGCGGGCAAAGATGGCGTGGCCCGAACAGAGAGCAAGGCCCTTTGCCTATGGCCCTTTACACTTGCAGAGGGTGCGAAGATATTTGACGATGTCCACGATTTCCTCATTGGAGAGGGTGGTGGAAAATGGGGGCATGGCGGAGTTGAAGCCCATGCTCTCCCCCCCGTCGGAGATCACTTTCCGAAGGTCTTCATCGCTGCGCTGGCTCATGACCTTGGCGTCGGTATGGTCTCTGGGTTTTATCCCCTCGCCCAGCATTTCGGCCAGTTCCCCCTGGCCGTCACCTTTGGCGCCGTGGCATGTGGCGCAGTGGAGCATGTAGTTTTTCTTCGCCTGGCGCAGTTGGCTGGATCCGGTATCCCATCGGTTCGAAGCGATGAAGGACTCTTTGGTGATGGTTTTCGTGTGGGAGTATCTTGCCGAGTCTCTGGCGCCACTATCCATAATTGTCGAATCAGCGGCTCCGACGGAAAACGCCAGCCAGCCTGCGCTGATAATCGCC
>JAOUPQ010000011.1 GCA_029879765.1 Nitrospinota bacterium
GGCATCACGCGGAGGCCCAACGGGCCATGGGCTTTTGCCTTTTTAACAATGTGGCCATCGCCGCCCGCCATGCGACACGAAAATCTGGCGCCCAAAGAGTGGCCATCATTGATTTTGATGTCCACCACGGCAACGGGACCCAGAGCGCGTTTTATGAAGATCCTTCCGTCTATTTCGTCTCTTTCCACCAGGCGGCCATATATCCGGGCACCGGGTGGACCGAGGAAACCGGCGCCAACCAGGGCGCCCACACCACCTTGAACTTTCCCATGGGTCCCTTGTGCGGCGACGAAATATATCTGGAAAGCCTTCGCAATGTCGTCTTCCCCAAACTAAGCGAATTCCGGCCGGAGCTGATCCTGCTTTCGGCGGGATTCGACGCCCATCAAAGCGATCCTATCGGTGGGATGGCCATCACCACCGAGGGCTTCTACAGGATTACCAGCGCCATCAAATCCTTCGCCGACCAGACATGTGGTGGCAAGGTGGTCTCTCTTCTGGAAGGGGGATACGATATCAAGACCCTGGGCGATGCCGTCACTGCCCATGTGAAAGCGCTGCTCGATCTGTAACAATCCCCTCCCCTTGCCTGGCGCCCCCCCTGTGAGCACATTGCGGGTTGCCAAGCATCATAATTATTTGATATTATATAGCTTTACAAATGGGTTGATATACAGTGGGGTCGATTTTTAAAGGTTTGCTTGCCGCGGTGCTTGTGTCCACCTCCGCCACTTCTTTCGATCCCGGCGGACTGGAGTACAAGTCGGAGCAATTCACGCTGACCATAAACAGCGACGGCAGCGGCGAACTGACCGTATTGTACAAGGATTTCGGCTCCAAGGAAGATCTTCGCAGAGTGCGAAAAAAGGAGTTGAGTTATCTGAAGGATTCCGTGATGTCCAATAAACTGGTGGCGGAGGCCAGCGAGGACGGGGTGGATATCGTGGATCGAAGGCTCGACTTCGACAACTACGCCATCGGCGCTTTTGTGCGCGCCAAAAGCCAGGCATACGGGCGCCTGTTCACGGTGTTCCAGCATTACGTATTGGAAATAGAGGATATGATCTATATCACGCCCCTGAATGGAGTGGTGGGGCAGGCGAGCCTCAGCGAAGGGGGAAAGATCGTCATCCGCAACAATAAATACGCTTTCGCATGGCCCACCAACACCACAAACATCCAGTTTACAGCCACCTATAAGATCAAGGGTTTTTCTTTCCGCTCAGAAAACCAATAAGGCAAAGCTGCGCCAGGCGGCGGCTATGGTGAGCGCCCACTGCGCCATTCCCGCCCCTGCAATGCCCCACCCGTTCCACCAGTCATTTTTTAAAATCAACCATGATTTTTCCCAAGGCTCCTGCGATGTGGATACAATGAAGGATGGCGCCATCTGCGGCGCCTGTAACGACAGATAGGAGTAAGAGGCCAAATGAGCCAGGACCAGGTTTACACAAAAGACATCCTTCCAGGCGGGCTGCGGGTTATCACAGCGCCCATGCCTTCCACCCGCTCGGTGACTGTGATGCTGATGGCCGCCGTCGGCAGCCGATATGAGACCAGACAGATCAGCGGCATCGCCCATTTCATGGAGCATATGTTCTTCAAGGGGGCCGAAAAATATCCCGACGCCATGGCCGTGGCATCCGCCATCGATGGCGTGGGGGGGGTGTTCAACGCTTTCACCTCCGAGGAAAAAGTGGCGTATTACGTCAAGCTCACCTCCGGCAAGACCGAGACCGCATACGATGTCCTCTCCGACATGCTGCACAGGTCGAAGTTCGACCCGGTGGAGATCGACAAGGAACGCGGAGTGATTGTCGAAGAACTTCGCATGTACAACGACGACCCGATGAGCCGCATCCAGATGGCCTTCAAGAGCCACTTTTTCGGCGACCAGCCGCTGGGCTGGGATGTGGGAGGCACGGAGCAGGTGGTCAACTCGGTCACCCGGGAGGATTTCATCCATTTCCGCGACCTGCATTACACCGCCCGAAACTGCGTGCTGTCCGTGGCTGGGGATATCACCCGCGCCAGGGCCTTGGAACTGGCCCAGAGCTATTTTTCTTTCGACGGCCATGACAAGATCACTCCTCCACCCTATGTGCCCCAGCCAGGAGCCAGGAGTGTGCTGATTAAAAAGGACACGGAGCAGGGGCATTTCATCCTCGGCTTCCCCATTCCCGGCGAGGAGGAGGCCATACAGCCTACCTTGAAAATCCTGTCGGTGATCATGGGGGGCTCCATGTCCTCGCGCCTGTTCCACGAGATCCGGGAAAAAAGGGGCCTAGCCTACTACATCTCCTCCGGGCGGCGGGTTTTCACCGACACCGGGGCGTTCATGATCGCCGCGGGGGTGAACGTGGACAAGCTGGGCGACGCGGTGGCCTGCGTCATGGAAGAGCTGGCCAAGGCGGCGGACAAGGGCTTTACCGCCGAGGAGTTGACTCGTGGCCGGGAAAACATCAAAGGTAAGCTGGACCTTTCCATGGAGGATTCCATGACCCAGGCCAACCTTTACGCCTCCAGAGAGGCGATTTATGGCAAAATAAAAACAGCCGAGCAGATGGTGGAGGAGCTGGACTCCGTGACCCTGGACCAGCTCAACGCCGCCGCCTCGATATGTTTCGACGCGACGAAAGTGAAGATGGCCGCCCTGGGGCCGTATAAAGATCTGGAGCAGTTCGACAAAAAGCTGGAGGGCTGAGGGGAATGTTGAGAATCCTGTTTGTCTGCACCGGCAATCTGTGCCGCTCCCCCATGGCCCAGTATATGCTCATGGACCGTTTGGCGGAACTGGGTGTGGAGGATGTGCGTGTGAAGTCCGCCGGCTTTATCGCCCAGAATGGCGCCCCCGCATGCCCGAGAGGGGTGGCGCTCACCGCCCTGCAGGGGACTGATATGGCCAGACACAGAGCCCAAATGCTCACCAGAAGCCTTCTGGAATGGGCGGACCAGATTATCGTGATGGAAAAGCGCCATCTGCGCCTGGCCCACGATATGGCCCCCAACGAGGGGTGGAAGATGTCGCTTTTCTCCAAGTTCCTGGAAGGAAAGGAAAACATGGATGTGCCGGATCCCTATGGGCGGGAGGAGAAGGATTACATGACCACGCTGGCGATGATCCGCGAGGGGGTCCACAACCTGGCCATGGAAATCGCCGGAAAAAAACCGGGGGATGCACAGTTAGCCTGAATCTTAGCGCAAAGGAGGGGAGATGAGTGGATGGACCATGCTTACGATCATCGGGGAGGACCGGCCGGGCATCGTGGCGGCGGTGACGAAAATCCTTTATGAAAAGGGGATGAACCTGGGGGAGGCCTCCATGCTGCGCCTGGGAGGGGCTTTCACCATCATGCTGATGGTGCAGGGCGCCGCCTCCGCCGACGATGTGGCCCGCATCGTCCAGCCCGTGGCGGAGCCGATGGGGCTGCGGGTTCATGCCGATCCTATCGAGGGAAAACTGCACGACCATGTGGAGCCTAACGCCAGGATCACCATCTTCGGCGCCGACCGGGCGGGGATCGTGGCCAAGGCCACCGGCGCCCTGGCCGAGGCGGGATATAACATCTCCCTGCTGGAGACCGACGTGGGGGGGAGCCAGGTGGAGCCGATCTATATCATGCAGATGGAGGGAGTGGCCTCCCGGGGAATCCAGTCCCTCAAGGACTCGCTGGCGGGGCTGGCGCGTGAGGGGGTGGAGATCAGCGTGGAACCGATCGACACCATGATCGGATAAGAGGCGCCCGTGGCATCTCTCCCGATTATCACCTACCCGGACAGCAGGCTCAAAACCCCTTCCGAGCCGGTGGAAAAAGTGGACGAGGCGCTGCTGGCCTTCATCGCGGACCTGGAGCAGACCATGCGCGCCGGGCCGGGAGGAGTGGGCATCGCCGCGCCCCAGGTGGGCCGGGCCATCCGCGTGGCCATCGTGGACGTCTCCTCCCGCAAGGACACGCCCAACAACGGCCGGGTGGTGCTCATCAATCCGGAAATCACCAAATGGGATGGTTTCGCCGTGGGAAGGGAGGGGTGCATGTCCGTCCCCGACTACACCGGCGCCGTCATCCGGGCGGAGAAAATCGAGCTTCAGTGCCTGGACGAGCTGGGCGCCGAACGGACTTACCAGATGGAAGGATTCGAGGCGCGGGCCGCCCAGCACGAAATCGACCACCTGGACGGGCTTCTGTTTCTGGATCGACTGGTCAGCCGCAGCGGGGATCTTTTCAGGAGAAAGGCGTATAAAAAGAAGGGGGAGTGAGGATAAAAATCCAGATAACTGCAATTATTATATTAACCTGTTTCACGCCATCTCCTGCTTTTTTTCCCCTTTATGCAGTCAGTGCCGTTCCCTGATCTCCAGAGTTTTCAACCTGGTCCGGGAAGCGCCATGGGTATTGTTCGAGTCTATCTTGATCTTCAATCCGATTATGGGCGGGGGGGGAGCGGCGCCAAAATGGCGCTGGTAATCTGCGCCCAGGTCCCGCTCCACTGTTATCCACTCCTTCCCCGTCCCATCGCTCACCACGTGAAAGAATATGTTGGAAAACCGGGGGGCCTGGAATTCATCCCCCTTTCTCTCCCCGGTCCCATGGGCGTACACCAGGGAATTGGGGATCTGTTTCGGGATGAACCCGAACAGGTATTGTTTCACCAGTTTGTCGAATCCCACATATACGCGGAAGGCCGAGTCCTGCAGCTCCGCCTTGCGCATGTCGGCGCCTTGCGGCGCGCTGGCCACCTGGTATGTCATCACCATCTTTTTCGGCGGGACCATGGGGATCGGCGCCGGGAACTGCACATCGATCTCGCAGGAGTCGTCCACAGCCTCCAGATACAGAACCCCATCCCCCACCTGCCAGCGGGATATGTCACCCTTGGTGTGGATGTAGGAGTTGGCGGAGAGCCACCGGGCCATGGGGGTCTGCGCTGTTGGCAGGTTAATCTTCCATACGACGCCCGAAGCCTCCTGGGAGTGGGCGCTGTGGCACAGCAGAAGCCAAAGCGACAAAGCAAAGACGCATCGCACAACTTTTTTTCCCATCACAGGTTTTGCGCTCCTTCCATATGATGATAAAAGATAGAGTGATACTTCAGGATAAACATATCCACGCAACCGAGGATGCTCATGCGCAGACGGCATGATCGGACCCGCCGGGAGGCCGGGCGCAAAGTCTTTTCCTGACTGTCGCGCGCGGATATGGCGAATGGAGGATCTGGACTAAAAGAAGTTGTATCTCAAAATACAGTAGACAGCGCGGAACGCGTCCTTGAGTCCGATCTTCTTCCCTTCTTCATACGTTCGTCCATGGTAGGAGATGCCCACTTCGTATATGGGCACGTTCAGCCGGGTGACCTTCGCGGTGAGTTCCGGATCGAAACCGAAACGATTTTCCTGCAGGGTGATTCGTCGGATCACATCGGTTTTCATCACCTTAAAGCAGGTTTCCATGTCGGTGAAGTTCATGTTGCTGGCCATGTTGAACAACAGGGTCAGCAGCTTGTTGGCCACCATGTGCCAGAAAAAAAGAACCCGGTGCTGCTGGCCGCCCATGAAGCGGCTGCCATAGACCACATCCGCTTTCCCCTGGATTATCGGCTCCAGCAAGGCGGGGTATTCGTGGGGATCATACTCCAGGTCCGCGTCCTGAACGATGGTCACGTCCCCCG
Source organism: Nitrospinota bacterium (assembly GCA_029879765.1). Taxonomy (GTDB): domain Bacteria; phylum Nitrospinota_A; class UBA7883; order UBA7883; family UBA7883; genus JAOUMU01. The sequence goes on from JAOUPQ010000011.1 coordinate 5,668, forward strand.
TGACCATGGCAAAACCTGTGCGCACGGCGGCGCCCTTCCCCTGGTTCACTTCATGACGGGCGGTTTTTATGCGGGGATCCGCCTTGGCCAGCCTCTCCATGACGGAAGCGCTGGAGTCTTTGGAATGATCGTCCACAATAACAAGCTCAAGCTCCATCTTCTCCCAAAGGGGCTGGTCGATCACCTTGCGGACGATGCTCTCGAGGTATACTTCTTCGTTATAAACTGGCATAACGACGCTTATCTTCATAATAAAACCTGAAAGAAATTTAAAGATTATACATGATTGGCAGATGAAAATGGGCTAATAACTTGCTATGACGGGCTTTTACAATCACGACTCGGACATATTAAAATTCTGGTCGAAGCTCCCTTCCCATAAGGTCTGTCACCGCTTCATTGGGATCCTTCCCCTCATAAAGGGTTTTGTATACCTGGTTTACGATCGGCATATCCACCCTGTGGCGGTCCGCCAGATGGTAGGCCGAGGAGGTGGTGGCGATCCCTTCGGCCACAGCCTTCCATCCGCTGGTGATATCTTCCAGCTTTTCCCCCTGCCCCAGCCGCAGCCCGACCATGCGGTTGCGGGAAAGGTCACCAGCGCAGGTGAGCACCAGATCCCCCACTCCGCTTAGCCCGGCGAATGTTTTTGCCTCGGCGCCCATGGCCTGGCCCAGCCGGGCGATCTCCGACAGGCCGCGGGTGATTATGGCGGCGCGGGTGTTGTGGCCGAAGCCGATGCCGTCGCTGATGCCCGCGGCGATGGCTATGACGTTTTTGAGCGCTCCTCCCAGCTCCACCCCCACCACATCCTCATGGGCGTACAGGCGGAAGAACGGCGTGCTGAGGGCCTCCTGGGCCGCATGGAGGGCGGCCTCGTGGCGGCTGGCGATGGTGGCGGCTGTGGGTTGTGATTTCACCAGCTCCTTGGCGAAGGATGGGCCGGAAATACAGCAGAACCGGTTGGCCACCTCTTCTGGCATCATCTCCTCCACTATCTGGTGCGGAAGCGCCAGAGTTTTGTTTTCTATCCCTTTATTGGCGGAGACCAGGGCCGCGTCCCGGGGGATTACCAGAGCCAGTTTTTCCAAAGTGGCGCGCATGAACTGGGTGGGCGCCACAAAAAGAATCACGCGGCAACCTTCCACCGCCTGGGCCATGTCGCATGTGGCGGTGAGGTTTGCCGGCAGGGAAACGTCGGGAAGGAAAATCCTGTTTTCGTGGGTTGTGTTGATATCCTCGGTGACTTCCGGCTCCATGGCCCACAGGCGGACCGGGGCCTTGTTTTGGGCCACAGCCCACGCCAGGGCCGTGCCCCAGGCGCCCGCCCCGATCACGCATACCGGATGTTGTTCAGTCAATATAAAGCTCCCTCTGAAGAACCCAGCATAACATGGAAAAACCCTGGGCAAAACATCCCAATAAAGAATATCCGGAATGAATATCTTTTCCGGACTTCCGGGCTGGTCCTTCCGGGTTGTCAAAGTGGGTAATCAGGATTAATCGCCGAGGATAGGGTTTTGTCTATATTTCGCCGGAAACTATGAAGCCCCAGTTTTTTTGGCGGCTTTGGGAACGCAATCGCTCATGTCGCCCTGGGCCTTGATCATGGCGTGCTCCAGGGCATCGAACACGGCCTCCAGGTTCTCCACCGCGGCCTTGGGGCTGCCGGGGAGGTTGACCACAAGGGCGGCGCCGATGAATCCTGCGTATCCACGGGATAGGGAGGCGTATGGGGTGACTTTCATGGAGGCGGCGCGCATCGCCTCCGGCAGACCGGGGATCTCCATATCCAGAAGCGGTCGGGTGGCCTCCGGGGTTCTGTCCCTGGGAGAGACACCCGTGCCGCCGGCGGTTAGGATCAACATGGGAGTCCCGGAGTCCGCCAGATTCCGCAAGGCTTGCTGGATCTGGGGGATTTCGTCTGGCACGATATCGGTCGAATGCAGGCTCCGGCCCTTCATCTGAAGGAAGTTTTCTATAGCCGCCTGGCAGAGGTCCTGGCGGGCCTGGGTGTATGCGCGATCGCTGATGACCAGCAGGGCGATGGGAAAAGAAGAAGGGGTGGTGGTTTTATCGGCTGCAGGCAAGATGAATACCCTTCTGATAAATTAAACGACCAAGGACCGGCCGGGCCGCCGGGGGCTGGCTCAGATATTGAATTCCAGGTTTATATTGTCCGTCAACAGACCGATATCAGGCCCCTTGGAATATAATTTGTATTTTCCGTTTTCCACTTCCAGGACGTATTTGTTCTCCCACGGGTCCAGGGTGTCCGCCAGGGTCAAAGCGCCGGAATTTTCCAGGTCGTCGATGCTGGAAGGCGGATCCTTGTATAAAGTGAAATGGATATTCAAGGCCCGCTCTATCTTTTTAAGGCCATGCCGCGCCTCTTCATTTTTCACAACAACGATACTGTTGGCCTTGGCTTCCTTCCCGGCGCCCAGAAGGAAGTTTTGGTAAACACCCAAAGCTATCAAACCGGCCAGCGCGGCGGCGATGGCCAGGGGAACCACGGTGCTGGAATGATCCACCGCCATCATGGTTTGCCCCTTCTTCTTGGTTGTCTTTATGACACCCATGGTCAAGAGGGCCTGGATGGCCTCCAGGGTGGTGAAGCTTCCCTGTCTGGCGGCGTTCATGATTTCGTGGATGGTCTTTCCCGGGCCGATGACCGACAGCACGGTAATCTGGGAGGGTTTGAGGGCGATGCCTCTGGCGGTCAACACATCGAACTCCAGGGAATTCTGAAAATCCTTTGGAGCTTCTTCTTTTTTGGCGGTTTGCCCGCTCTGATCCTCATCGCCAAGAATGTTTTTGACGATAAAGGTGTCGAAGGGGGGGATGGAAGCGGAGACCCGGGTCCATTCATCGGCGATGCGACACCCCTCCATCAGGATGCCGTCCACATCCATGGGGCGCATGACCTTGTTGTTATACCGCAGATTCTTGACGGGGGTGAACTCGTATGTCCCCTTGATCCAGCGGAGGGCGTAGTATACCGTGTCCACGGTTTGCCGGTTAATCATCTCCAGCAGAACCGGGGTCTCTATCTTTTTCGACAAGAGATCCCAATATGTTTTCAGCTGGTCGTCATGTTCCTTTTTGACCGCCAGCCATTCCTTATGGGGCAGCAGGGAGTTGGCCACCAGGGTGTTTTCTATTCGGACCTCATCGCGGGCAGGCCCCCCCTCGGCGTATATGATGCTTCCCTTGTCGAAAGTGATCTTGACCTCGTCATCCTTGTCGTTCAGCAAAAGCTTGCCGGTTTTCCCCTCCAGCTTGATCATTTGCAGGATATTGACGATAGAAAAATCTTCCAGGCTTCCCTTCAGCGCCATATCAGTGCTCCTTAAACAAGGCTGTGTTCATCGTCAGCCAGTATAGCCCCAAGACCACAAACGCCGGGGCGTTTTTGCGGGCCATATCGGCAGGCGCCATGGACACCGTCACCAGGTCGTAATACACCAGGGTGGCCACGAACACAACAAGTATGGTGGAGATGGCGGTGAAGACCATTCCGCCAAATGGGGAATTGGTGTATATCCTCCCCACTCCGGGGATGACGCGGTCCAGCAGATCAGCGATGGTGGACACCCGGTCTTTATACTCCCGAATTTCCTTTTTCTTCAAGTCCTTCTTCACGCTGGTGACTACGGTTTTGGAGCTCTGGGCGGCCACGCACTGGTTGCATTTTGGCGTGCTCATTTCCAGCCTCATGGGGGGATGGAACGCGGCGCCACAGGAGAGGCACGTCTGATGGGGAATCCGGCCCCTTTCCCAGAACAAGGCTATACCTATGAAAAGCAGCACATAGGCCATGCTCAGTTTTTTATACAGATCCAGACTGAGAGGAGCGAAGTTGGCTCCCCAGAATCCTTCGGCCAGGCTATCCACCCTGTCCTGGATTGTATTTTCGTACGTCTTCAGGATGGCAGGGGTAATAAGGAAGTCTATGACTTTCTTTTCTGGCCTGTCGCTGTTCTGGGCGGAAATATAGGCATATTCGTTGGCCTTTTTCTGGTTTATGTTAAGGGCGCTTTCATATGCCTTGGTGGCTTTTTTGTTCTGCAGCATCTCCGTGTAGGCCACGTTGAGATTGTAGAACGCCTCCACGGAATTGGGATTTAATTTGGTGGCCTGCTCAAAGATACCGGAGGCCTCGTCAAAATTCTGATCCTTCTTGTCTTTGAGCGATTCGCTTTGGAAAATAGCGTTTCCCTTGTTGATCAAGGCTTCTATGTTATTGGCCCGGATTGCCAGCAGGGCGTCATAGGCCGCCACGGCCGCTTCCGTGTTCTTGGCCATTTTGTTCAGGCTGCCTGTGGCGAAAAGAAACAGCTCGCTGTTGGGATTTTTGGCCAGGGCCCGTTCGATCACCATCTTGGATTCATAGTCCCACGACTCCTTGGACAGCAGGTACAGGGCCCGATATGTATCATCCCCTCCTATGACCGTGAATTTGGCCATCTGCTTAAAAGCCGTGGGGGCCACCAGGACGAGGGCCACGAATAAGATAATGATTCCTTTTTCGTTCTTTCGTATGTACGGCCAGAGCAGCAGCGAGAGCACCACAACAAAAAGAAACAACCCGCCCAAAGCCAGCGGCGCCAGCACCAGCAGGGCTCCGATTATATATTTGAATTTATCTTCGGCGCCACCCGGGATCAGGGAGATCACTTCGGAAAACAGCGCTTTGTGATGGACGAAAAGAAGGGTGACAAAAACGATTATGAAGGTGAAGGCGACGGAGATGAAAATAAACTTGATGAAGCCAGACACGAACCGCGCCAGCTCAAGCTTGTTCAACAAGGTCGCCTTGACGCCGTTTATGTAGTGAGGGAATATGTTGTTAACATCCTTTTTATCCATCACATAGCGCGTCTTGCCCAGGAAAAAATAGCCGACGGGATAATCCGGCGCAAGCTGGGTGGCCAGCTGGCCGGCCATAAGCGCCCCCTCGAAGTCGAAGATCGCCAGGGATTTTCTGCCAACGGTGATGGCGATATCCGCAGCGGGGATGATGTTGCGCGACCCCAGATATACGTGCCGCTCCAGGATCTTGCCGCTGTACTCCACGGATTTCTCGTGGTCTCCGTCGTTCATGGACTCGGCCCAATTTCGCAAGGCCTGGGCGAACTCAGGATTGGCCGCAGGACTGGCCTTTTCCAGGTCGGATCTGGAAGCGGAGGCGTGGGATTTGATCTCGCTATCCGGGGTTTGGGCCGAGGCGGGGGTGTATGAACCCGCGCAGGCAATGGCCGCCAAGGCCATCACCACTTTCAGCGCCTTGCCCATGGATTCCATTTTCCCCGGCATAGGCGTCTGAGCCTTTGTCATTCCTTGAATAGATCGTTTAGCTTGTCTTTGACCGATTCAGAATAATCCGCCTCCACCTGCTGTTCCTGATGCACTCTTCTGATGGCGATATCGAAGATTTTTTCCAGCTTCACGCTCAATTCCTTCGAATAGAGGTTGATCATTCCCACCGTGGTTTTCTCATCGAAAATCGTGGCGGAAATCGCCCGATCGCCGATGATGGCGATATGGATATGATCCCTTGAGCCCTGATGGAACATCACGGAAAATTCGGCCTCACCGAGCAGGCGGGCCATTTCCTTGGTCGCGGCGAACGAGCCGGCGACCAAGGCCGACAAAGTCTCCGCGTTAATTTGCTGCACTAACCCCTTGTTGCTGATCATGTGCCCTTCCTTGTCGATAAGGAAGATGCACTTGGCGTTAGACAGTTTAAGGAACTCTTCCATCAACTTGTCTATTTTCTGAAGGTCATCAGCGTAATAGATTAGCCGCTTCAGGCGAAGTTTATTGTCCTTCATGCTTATATGCCGACCCTTTAAAGTTTGTCTTCAAAAATAGATATCTCGGCCTGCCCCCTGAGCTTGCCGTAAAATTCATCCAGCGCTTGCCGCTTCTTGGCCCCTTTAATCAGATTTGTAAGGCTCGGCTTGAGCTCATCCAAAGTCTTGTTGTTAAATTTGGCCTTGTTAGCGTTATAAAAATCGCTGACCTCCTTATCGGAAATCTTCATCATCTCCTTGATGTTGGGCAGCACTTCCAGAATAAGGATGTTTATTATCTCATTTTTCGTAGCCTCGTTCTTGAGAGACTCCAGAGAAAGCCTGCGTTTGTCCAGATATTCCTTCAGTTCTTTCTCGCTGGCGAACTTCTTCTTGAAACCATCGATCTGCGCGTTGATCTTTTCCATGGGCGGCTTGATCGCCCGCTTTTTCGCGTCCTGCAGCAACAAGGAATAGTTTATAAGAGAATCGAGGTATTTGCGATATTCCTCTTTGGAAAATTTCTTGAAATCCTCAACTTCCGCCTCTTTGGAGGCCAGACGATATTGGAGCTGGCAATATTGCAGGAAAAAGGTGCGCGAAATGGCGTCTGACCCCACTTTGGCCACATAGACCTCTTTCTTCGGAGCCGGGGCCTCTTCCTTGGCCGGGGCGGCAGGGGCCGCCGCAGGAGCCGCAGCCGCCGCTCCGCCTTCTTCTGGAGTATTGAGCCTGTCCAGCACCAGGGAGGCGGCAAGCTTCAAAGTGCCCATAACCCCTTCGCCGGTGGCGGCCACCGCCTCGATGGTCTTGGCGCCGACGGTGTTGACCTTTTTTTCCAGCTCCTCCACAGGGAGGGCGTTGGGGAGGTCTCTTTTATTCCACTGGATCACCAGGGGCACTTCGGTGATATCGATGCCGTACTCGGCCAGGTTGTTGGAAAGATCGAGAAGAGACTCGTTGTTTTCATCGATCTTCCCCGCGCCGGAGTCCGCAACGAAAATGACTCCGTCCGCGCCCTGCAACACCAGTTTGCGGGTGGAGGCGTAATAGATCTGGCCCGGAACCGTGTATAGCTGGAATTTGGTCGTCATTCCCCGAACCTTGCCCAGATCAAGAGGCAGAAAGTCGAAGAACAGGGTGCGGTCACCCTCTGTCGCTATAGATGTCATCTCTCCTTTGTTTTCGTCCGGCACCTTCTGGTGGATAACCTCCAGATTGGTGGTTTTCCCGCTCATGCCCGGCCCATAGAAAACAAGCTTGCAGGATATCTCCCGCCTGGCGTAGTTTATCTGCATTGTTCCTTACTAACGCTCCAAGGAAATCATACTTCGATTCTTCCTGATTTTTTAATCTCGTTCGCCGCCTGGAAAAGCGCCATGTTAACTTTGCCCGCTTCCACGTTCAAATCAGTCAGCGCTATCAAAACCGCCTTTCCCAAGTCCACAAGATAAATCCGACCCTTGTTCGATTGTATCACATATCTGTGGAAATCCTGGTGTCCAAGATCATGCAAAGAAGTTTTTATCACCAGGGCCACATTTGACATCAAAGCGCCCAGCATCTCCGCCATGGGGTTTTCCACCGCGTAAGCCTCGATCAGCATCCCGTCCTTGGTGATGATTATACCTCCCAGGATGTCCTGATTGTTGCATAACATGCGCAACGAAGTTTTCAGGTTGCTCATCCAGACACCTCCTCAAGATATCGTTGTATCCTGGCTTCAATGGTAGCCAGGTTGGCGTCATTGTCAACCACCAGCGCCAGGGTCGCATAAAAAACGTTGACGATTATTATAGTTCCAAAAGGCGCTACAAGGATACCCCGTTGAAATGATCCAAAATTTGTCCTGCTGGCCCCCGCCACGGAAGCCTTGAAAAGATTGAACACAAGGGAGGGAATGGCGTTTTCATCAAGTTTTTTCTTGTTGATGACTTTATATGGTTGCCCCGTGGCGTCGATGATAAAGATCCCCTGCATCCCGTCGAGCCGACCGAACATGGTCAGCTTGTCACCGAACACCGCCATCCGGGCTTCGTCGTCGGCTGTGTCCTCGGAGGCGTCAATGACCAGCTTCTCGTCCAGCTCCCATTGGCCCCCCTCGCCGGTCTTCACTCCATCGGCTTCGGAAATATCCGCCGCCAACACGATCACATCGTCCTTGCCAGGCTCCGCCGAAGCGCCTTTGCCCGAAGAAGCCTTTTGCGGGGCGGCTTTTTCCTTTTCCTCTTTCGGCTTTTTCTCTATATGTTTTTCCGCCTCGGCCAAAAGCGCCCTGGCCTTTTCGTCGTCCGGCAGGCTCTTTAGCACATCGAGCAGCACCGCCCTGGCCCTTTTGTACGCCCGTCCCTTGAGGAATATCTGGCTGGCCAGAATCTTGGCCAGGTAACTGCGCGGATTGAGCTTGATGGCTTTTTCCAGGGCCATCAGGGCTGTCTTCAAGATGTCCGGTTTCTGGACCTTCTTGAACTTGGTAATAAGAATTTGGGCTTTGAGGATGTAAATATTGCTATTGTTGGGGAACTTGGCCGATCCCTTGTCACACACATTCAGGGCAAGGTCAAACTCCCCCATGTTGCGCATGCTTTTGGCGGCGTTGAGGTATTCTTCCGGCGTGCCAAAGCCTTCCCCCTCGGATCCAGGTGTCTTCTTCATTCTCTCTATGTCTTCAATCCAGCTTCGTTCGACAAAGCCTCATATTTATCATCATTTATAACACATCCCCGGCCCCAATCAATGCCCATGATACGCACTAAGGGTAGCATTTATTTGAACTTATCGATTAATTCTATTTAATACAACGTGTTTTGTCAAACTTAATTAATCATCCTGTGATATATTAGAGAATGGGCGGATTCGAATAAGCCAATGGGAGCGTTATGGACAAAATAGAACCCTTTAACCTGGGAAGATACAAAATCCTGGAAGAACTGGGCCGGGGCGCCATGGGAGTGGTGTACAAGGGCCTGGACACCGGACTGGACAGGGTGGTGGCGGTGAAAACCATCAATATCCACCGCGGCGCCGTCCAGCTTTCCGAGGATGAGATTAACAAGACCTTCATGCGCGAGGCCCAGATCGCCGGAAAACTTTCCCACCCCAACATCGCCGCCATTTATGACATCGGCGTGGACCAGGGAATTCATTTCTTTGTCATGGAGTATGTGGAAGGCGCCACCCTGGAGGACCTGATTCTCAAGGGGAACAAGCTGAGCCTCATCCAGAAGCTGCGAGTCATCGGCTCGGCGGCCCGCACACTGCATTACGCCCATATGCGCGGTGTGGTGCACCGGGACATCAAACCGGCGAACATGCTGATCATAAAAAATAAAGAGCCGAAGATCATGGATTTCGGTGTGGCCAAGCTGGCTTCGGGAAACATCATGGATCGCTCCGACGCGGAGAATATATTCGGCACTCCCAGCTATATGTCCCCGGAGCAGATCAAGGGGGAACAGATCGACCACAGGACCGATATATTCAGCCTGGGGGTCTCCGCCTACGAATTACTGGCCGGCAGAAAACCCTTCGAGGGGAAAAGCCTGCAAAAACTGTTGCAGTCCATTGTGTTCGAGGAAGCCGAGATGCTCAGCTATCTGGACTCATCCCTCCCCAAGGATGTGGACAGCATCATCATGATGGCCCTCAAGAAAAACCAGGACGAGCGGTTCGGCTTCGCCAGCCAGATGGCGGACGCCATCGATCTGATGATCGACAAGCTGGAAAGCCCCAAGGGGCTGCCCAAGGTTATCGCCTTCGAAAAGCAGAGGGTCATCCAGGCGCTCAAGCGAAACTACCTGTTCTTCGCCGATTTCACCGATGAGGAAATCCTCGAGATAAGCAAACTCTCCAGCAGGGAAAACTTCAAGGAGGGGCATGTGATTTTCGAGGAAGGGGACCGGGGAGACAAGATATACGTCATCATCGAAGGAAAGGTGCGCATCACCCAGCGCCATGGGCAGCCTGACGAGATCGAATTGACAGTGCTCAAGGAAGGGGATTGTTTCGGGGAAATGGCGGTGATTGACAACTCGCCCCGCTCCGCCACCGCCACGGTTCTCGAAGGCCCCCTCACCGCCATGAGCATCAACGAAATTGTCATGCGCATCACCCGTCCGGAGCTGTGTGTTAAGCTATACAAGAACCTGGCGTCCATCATTTCCGAGAAACTTAGAAAAACAGATAACATAATGAAGGAGTTGATTGACAAGCTGTCGAAACTCGTTGGCTCATGAAGGAGACGGGGGCAACAGGCCGACCACAAGGCCCGCGCCCGCATCCGCATCGCAGCCACGGCGGCTTATCAACTTCAGGAGGTAATGCAAAATGATGGGACTTGGATGGTTTGAGCTGGTCGTTATTTTCCTCATAGTCCTTATTGTGTTCGGGGCGGGCAGGCTGCCGGAAATCGGCTCCGGCATGGGCAAGGGGATTATGAACTTCAAAAAAGCGGTTACCGATTCCGAAAAAGCCTTGAAAGAAGGGGCGGCCCAGGCCAAAACCGGGGACGAGGAAAAGGAAAAACCGGAATAAGCCGACAGCGGGAGATACCATGGAAAGAGATATCAAACTCTCCTGTCCATGCTGTGGCGCCATTCTTTTCGTGGACAGGGTCAGCGGCAAAATCACCGAGACAAGAAAACCGCTGGTGGAACAACCTTCCGGCGACCGGCTTTTTGACGCCTTCGAGAAATCGAAATCCGACAGGGAAAAAAGGGAGTCCTTTTTCAGCAATATGAAAGAGAACCAGGAGAAAAAGAAAAAGCTCTCCGAGGAGCTTTTCAAGGCCTCCCTGGAAGAAGCGAAGAAAAACAAGGACGAAAAACCCAAATCCATCTTCGACGCGGACTGACGGCCCGGCCCGAAAAACGGGCGCCGGGTCCGCCTATGATTCTTTCAGCCGCTGGCCGCTTCCCCCCGCTTCAGATACACGCGCTACTGACGCATACATCGGTGGGAGCCTCGCATATAGTGCCGCAGGCGCCGCAGTTGTTGGCGTCGCGGGTGAGATCCACACATTTATCCTGGCAAAGAGTCTGGGACGCGGGGCACTTGATAACCGATTGGGGCGTGCCGCTGGCTTCATTAGTCGAAGGCTCGCTTTCAGACCCGCTCTCGGAAACCGCGGTGACAATATAGTAATAGGTCAATCCATTGGTCAGGCCGGTGTGGAAGTAGGCGGTGCTCTTCAGGTCCGCGATCTTGGTCCCGACGCGCATATTCTGGCGGTTGATGGAGACTCCGGAAGCTGTGTCCCAATACAGATTATAGGTGACGGCGCCTTTGGATACATTCCACGTGATGATATTCTGCCCATCCAGCGAGACCACCACAAGCCCTTCCACGGGATCGGGGGGAGTTTCCACCTGGCCTCCACAGGCCTGAAACTGCAGAGCGATGGTGGAAATGAAAATAGCGGCAGTGAACAGGAGCAGCCTGGATTGATACGCTGGCATCTAACCTCCCCTTTTCTGGGTGAATAAATTATGAATTTCCTTGTTCCCCTCCCCGCGGCCCGTGGCCAGTTTCGGCGAAGCTGGCCTTTAATGTAAAACAGTGGGGCGGGCATGTAAAGGAAAGAACACCGCCGATCCGGACTAAAAGCCCATAATCAACCCCAGATCGGCGTTATATACCGAGTACGTGGCGCCATTTGGGGAAAAACTGTCCTTTTTGTCGTCGATGCCGGAATATCGCAGTTTCAGCGATAGCAGCGTTCGCTTGGAAAAGCTCCACCGCAACCCCGGCTCCACATAATACTTGGTTCGGCCACCGTCATACAGGTAGTCGTCTTCCGGATAATCGTTGGCGTCCACCATTTTATATCCCAGCACTCCGGTGAGAATCAGCGGGTCGGACATGGTGTAGGCCATCTCCATGAAGACCTCTGTGGAGTTGGCGTTGGCGTTGCCGGTCTCCACCTTATAGCTTTTGCCGGAGTATATCCTTTCGTTTTTCTCCTGCTGGCGGGCCACCCCCACCAGCGAGGTGGATAAGTCGCCAAACCATTCGTTCATCAGGCGGATCTCCAGGGCGGTGATGTCGCCGTTGCGGAATATATCCACCCCGTCCTGTTTATCCTTCCCCTGGGTGGTCCGGGACAGGTTGAAAAGCGCCCCTCCTTTCTCTCCCACGTTGAAAAGGACACTGACAAGCGCCATCAGGCTGTCGCCCGGATCGAATTCATCCTTCTCCCGGTCGCTCATGGGGTCATAGGCCCCCGCCACCAGATACCTGGCGCCCAGCCCCAGGGTCACAGGGCCGGTCTTGTAGGAAAGGGACATATGCCCCGCCATGTTGAAGCCGGAGCCGTAGGTGTTGATCAGCAGCAGATCCTGATAGATATCGTCGGAGATGCTTCGGCCAAGCTCCTCTGCGGTTTGCGTCTCCTGCCCCGTGGGGATCCCCAGGTCCAGGCCCAGGCGGGCCCGGAAATTGGTCCTCCTGATATTGTAGAAGCTGGTGAGGGCGGTATCCGTCATGGTGGATCTTTGATAACGCTCGTTGGAGGCGCTGGTCTTGTAATCCGCGTTGGCATATGAGGAGGTGAATCCAACACCCCAGCTGGAAGTGGCGTACACCATTTGCAGATAGGCGATGCTCTGGGAGCCGTCCGCGTCCTCGCCGGAGGCGGAGAAGCTGCCCATATTGGAAAATATCGCCACCGTTAACGGCTTGTTTTTTTCCTGCTCCGCCAGGGCGCTGGAAGCCCCCAGCGCCAAAACCGCCGCCAGAACCGTTGCCGTGATTTTCATTGAATCATGCCCCCCTTATGTATGCTTATTTAATGGTGATGACGACGGTGCCGGTGACAACTCCACCGGTGGCAGGGCCGCCGCCGGTCATGCCGGCCGGGCCGCCATGAACCATTGTGGAATCCAGGTTATGCAAAAGCGAATTCATCTGCTGGCTCGCCCTTGGCATGGAGACCTGCTTGCTCAGGTTTTCGATCATCAGCTCCGCCAGCGGCTCCGGCGCCGGGGCCGGAGGAGCATAGGTCTTCCCGATATTGAACAGCATGTCGTCCGGGATTATGGATGGCTGGGCCGGGGCCTGCCTTGCCCCGACGGTGGTCATGAGACAACTGGTCAGATACACCACTGTGTTGGCGGCGTCCATACCGCGGACATACACCCGGCTCTTTCCCTGCAGTTCCGGACGGCTGCATATATCCAGACCTTCCAGATACAGCGGGGCTTCTCCCTCCTCCACGCCGGGAGGCAGCACGGCCACCCGGGTAGTGTCCGGGTCCGGAACCTCGGTCACAAAATCAGTGCCGGTGACTCCGGCCACCGCGGTCTTTGTATGATATTCAAACTGGGAATTTCCAGGGGTAAACTGGGAGACCAGAGAGCGAACCTTGCCCAGGGCCAGCCCGAAGATGGAGGTGAATCCCCCGCTGGGTTCGGTTCTGGAAACCCGGATGGTCAGGTCTGTGTTTTCGGAGAGCTGAATCCTGTTTCCATTTTCAAAGCGGATGGACAAGGCGCCATCGGGTCCGGTTTTGATCCTGTCCCCCTCAGTGAACTGGGAGCCGGTCTCCACCGTGCGCTCCGCGCGGTCCACAATGGAGATATACTTGACATCGCCCGACACTTGGATAGCCCTGGCCGCCATGGGGGCGGCGGAAGAGGCAGCCGGAACAAGGAAAAACGCTGCGGCCAATAACAACGTCAAGACACCCGATATTCCGATTCCCTTCATATCTTCCTCCAAATGGCAGATGCCGACTTGGCCCCTGCCTGCTCGATTTCGAATTGTATTTATATATATCATTATGCCATGCTCCCGCGCATCCTTAAAACTCACGGGAAGTTGAAGGTGACCGCCACCGGAGCGTTCACACCATCGGAAACAGAGCATTTCATCGATTCCGGGGCGCAGCCGAAACAGCTTATGTTTATCGAGTTCACCCCACTTCCAGTTATGGTGCAACTGGCATTTGGAGTAAAACTCATGGTGAAGGCGAGCCGATCTCCATCTGCGTCGGTGGCGCTGCACACGAAGTCGTATGTGCAAACGGTCACCAGGTTATTTGTCAGGGATATAACCGGGGGCGAATTGACCGGAGGTGGCGGCGGAGGTGGCGGCGGAGGGGGAGGCGCCGGCTTTGGGGCATCCACGGACACAGAGGCGCTGGCTGAGCCTCCCCGTCCATCGCTGACGGAGCATGTGAAGGTGAACACCCCGTAATTTGGTATGGTGTAGGACGCCTGCTGTCCCTCGGCCGACCAGCCGCCGGGCCCGCTCCATTTGTATGCAAGCTTGTCATCCGGGTCCGGGTCCGAAGCATAGCAGGAGAGGGCGATAATCTCCCCCGGTTTTGCCTTGGTGGGAGTGGCGGAGATGGAGCCTATGGAGGGGGATATATTCACCACCAGATTGAACTCAAGATTGATAGTGGCTCCACTGACGACCTCAAGGGTGATAGAGTCCGTAAAGCTGATCCCCCGATCAGTATTAATCACTACAGTAAAGGTCCGCAACCCCGGCGTGATGGAAAAGCTGACAGACAAGGTGGCCAGGTCCACGGGATACACCACAGTTTCCATGTCGTCACCGGAGATGGAGAGGGTGATCCCTGTGACATAGGGGGGCAGAGAGGCCATATTTTGCCCAAGGGGAGGATAGAGCGCATGGGTGGAGCTGTCGTGGCTGTATCCATCGGGGAAGGATAAGGCGATATCCGCCTTGTTTGTGGTTGTGTCCCCGATCTGGCCCTGATCCCCGGCGCAGCTTCCCAAAAACGCAACTCCCGCCAGGAATATCGAAAAAAACCCTTTAGCTATTTTCGATCTCATCTTCCCCTCCCCTGATCCTCAAACACCCCTGAATAATCAACCAATATTGATTATATTCTACACCATTTAAAATGCGCAAAACGAAGCATCGGCCACCAACGCCGCCGTGGTAGGTTTCATGGACTTCATCACACAGCTATAGAACACCGTCCCAGGCAATAGTGGCATCCCGTATATATCGAACTTGAAAGGTGAAGCCCCGATTGTCCAGACCAGCGTGCCGGTGGTGGAAATGGGGGACGGGGGGGGAGAGCAGAAGCTCCCCAGGGTTATGCCCAGCTTCACCCCGAAGGCCGGAGTTATTTTGCAGTTTACATCTATGGCGTCGCCCACCGTGCCATTGACCTGCCACTCGTCCGTGAAGTAAACATCGCTGTTCATGATCGTCTCGAACTTTGAAAGCAGGGTGACCGAGGCGGAGACCGGGGGATTGATCCCGTCGCTGACCGTGCAGGTGAAGGTGTGGTTCCCCGCCACGGTGGGGGTGTATATGTACACAGCCCCCGGGACGGCGCCCATGGGGCCGCTCCATTTATATGTCAGCGGATCCCCGTTGGCGTCGGTGGCGGAACAGAAAAGCTCCACCGGCAGCCCCACGGGAGAGTAGCTCAAAATCGCCTTGGTGATCGGCTCGCGAACCTTGGCGGCGATGATGACCGGCGGCTGGTTGGGGTTGGGCGCGTCCACGACGACCGTGGCGCTGGCCAGACCTCCCCACCCATCGCTCACGGTGCAGGTGAATATATAGGCGCCATAAGCGGGAATAGTATAGGTCGCATCCTTTCCATTGGCGGACCAGCCATCGGGGGCGGACCATTTATATGTCAGGTTGTCTTCCGGGTCCGGGTCGGTGGCGGAACAGGACAGGCTGATCACATCCCCCGGCGCGGCGGTGGTGGGGTTGGCGGTGACGCTGGTAATGGAAGGGGGCGCGTTGACCACCAGGTTGAACTCCAGGTTCAGCGGCGCGCCGCTGACCACCTCGACGGTGACCGAATCGGTGAAGGTGAGTCCGATATTTGTGTTCACCACCAGCGAAAAGGTCCTCAAGCCAGGCGTGATGGAAAAAGTGACCGACATGGTGGCAAGATCCACCTCATACACCAGGGGTTCCATATCCTCCCCCGATATGGTCAGGGTAATCCCGGTCACATATGGCGGCAGGGAGGCCGCATGCTGTCCCAACGGGGTCGAAATGCCCTTGGAGGATCTGTCATAGGAATATCCGGCGGGGAATTGCAGGGTTAACTTTGCCGTGGAAGAGGCGGATGGCTCCGGGGCGCTGGCCCCCTGGGAGCAGCTTTGGAGAAAAAACAGAGGCGCCGAAAGCAGGGCCAATAGAGCGATAAGACGAAAACTGCTATGTAACTGCGTTGATCTGGTCATAACAAACAGAGCCTCCCTGAGGACATCGGAACCTCCAGGCTTCCAATTATATACCAGGGCCGCCACGGGCCATTACCTCAAAGCCCGCCGACCCCCCAAAATCCAATTAAACCGTACTGCTATATACCGGCGCCGTTTTTAGAAACACCATCCCACGGGCATTTTCCCCACTCCACTGGCTGTTCCGCCCTTTCCATCGTTGACTGTGCAGGTGACCACCCAGTCCTCAAACATTGGTTTCGGTGGGCAACCTCCCAGGTTCGGAACGGCGACGTTAAGCGCTTTCGGGCCATTGGCCAGAACCCCAAACTGATCGCTCAGTGTGTATGTAAGCGGATCGCCGTCCGGATCCTGGGCCGAGCAATAGATATTCGCTGTATCCCACGGCGTCAGATATCCCCAAGAGGGTGGTAGGTTGGACAGGGCTTCGACAATACTTACAGACTTTACCACCGGGGCCATGTTCGGCATTGGCGCCCGCACCGTCACGGACGCCGAACCATGGCCGCCCCATCCATCGCTGACTGTGCAGGTGAAGGTGAATGTTCCGTAATTTGGAATCTCGTATGTGGCGTTCTGCCCGGTTGCAGTCCAGCCATTCGGGCCGGACCAGGTGTATGTCAGTACATCGCCCGGATCCAGATCCGACGCCTGGCAGGAAAGGGAAATAACATCCCCAGGTTTGGCCAAATCGGGGGTGGCGCTGGCGCTGACCCCGGATGGAGGGGCGTTGATATTCAGGTTGAATTCCAGGTAGATTGGCCCGCCGCTTACCACCTCGAGAGTGACGGAATCGGTGAAGGTCAGCCCGATGCTGGTGGTGACGATGATGGTGAATGTCCTGATCCCCGGTGTTATGGAAAAAGTGACCGCTAGGGTGTTCAGATCCACGGGAAACGACAGGGTCTCCATGTCGTCGCCGGAGATGACAAGAGTCATGCTGGTGACATAGGAAGGAGCCGAGGCGTTGTATTGCCCCGACGGAGGATATATGGCGCCGGTGCCAGGATCGTATGTGTAGCCTTCGGGAAACTGGAGGGCAATATCCGCCTGGGCCTGGGCCTCTGGGCCCACAGGCTGGCCAGCCTCGCCAGAGCAGCCGATGAAGGCAGCCGATGCCGCAATAAAAACGGCCAGCGCGGGAATCAGCAAGATCCTGTTGGTATCAAAAGAACCCCTTACATCCATAACCCACCATATATCCTAAAATACGACAATAACTACAGCGCAGACGGCATAAATCCAGCTGGGCCAACTCGCCTCTATCTTACTGCTATCCTGGGTATAATTCAACCTGCACGAAACCGATAATGTGTAGCGATCTCTTTCCAAAACAGGCTGCAATTTGCCAAACGCTTCCCTATTACCGGCGGACAGTATGACGACCGGCGGCTAATCCCCTGATATTTAGCCTTTTACCGGCTATCTCCCATGGTCGGCGGACAGGAGGCCTAATTATATCCACATGGGAGGTGTATCCCATTGCGGTGGGGTCATGAGTGGAAAGAGCTTCTAGCAGCCGCCCCATACCTGGAAGGTCACTCGCTTCTGCGTTGGGGCGTTTATTCCATCGGACGCCTGGCAGGTGATATCCCAATTTGCGGGAACCGAACAGCCCCCGATATACGGCGCCATGAATCCCAGGGCGAAATGGGTATTGGCGATGTTCCCGAATTGATCCTTCAGCAGGTATGTCATGGGGTCGGACTCAGGATCAGTGGCCACACAGAAGATATCCACGAACATTCCTGCCCATATGCTCCTGGGAGGAAAACCGCTTTGCGGATCGAGCACCTGGATGGAGGAGATCACCGGTGGATTATTCCCCGGCTCCGGTTCTGGTTCCGGTTTCGGGGGCCGTGGGGGAGCGGGGACTTTCACCGTGGCTTGCGCCGAGGCTCGGCCACCCCATCCATCGGTCACCGTGCAGGTGAAAGTGTATAAGCCATAGTTGGGAATGGTGTATGTGGCTGCGGCGCCCTCGGCGGTCCATCCCCCAGGGCCGGTCCAGCCGTAGGCCAGGATATCACCCGGATCCAGGTCCGACGCCTGACAGGCCAGGCTGATCAGATCCCCCGGCTGCGCCACGGAGGGGGTGGCGATGGCGCTGACACCGGATGGAGGGGAGT
>JAOUPQ010000140.1 GCA_029879765.1 Nitrospinota bacterium
GATCGAATCGGAAAGCCGCAGCTTCACCGTCAAGTAGACTTGAAGTAAGCAGGTCATCTGAAAGCAGACCTGCCGAAAGACGACCAGTAGTTTTCCAGTCCCCCGGGCCCAAAAGCTCGGGGGATTTTTTTGTCTGGATCGCCAACCTGGTGAATTTGTTGAGTCACAGGTTCACCTGCGATGCATGTTGGCGCTTCAGAACATTTATCTGGCTTTCGAGAGCAATTTATTATCAGCGCCCGTTTCTCCCAGGCCATCTTCGCTCTTCGATCTGCTAAAATAATCTCTTTAAACTGAATCAGGGAAAGATGCGAGCGTATATTCTCCGCAGGTTGATCATGGTGATTCCGATGATGTTCGGCATCACCATCATCTCCTTTGCCATCATCCACCTGGCTCCGGGCTCCCCCACCCAGGCGATGACAGACCTCAATCCCAACGTTTCCCCAGAGTCGATAGTGAAGCTGCGCCAGTTGTACAACCTGGACGATCCGCTTCATGTCCAATACTGGTTATGGTTGAAAAAGGTTCTGGTTCTGGATTTTGGCGACTCCTTTTCCCAGGACGCCCGGCCCGTGCTGGATAAAATTCTGGAGCGGCTCCCCATCACCTTGCTGATCAGTGTGCTTTCGCTGATCATAGTCTTCACCCTCTCCATCCCCATCGGCGTTCTTTCCGCCACCCACCAATACTCGTTTTTCGACCGGGTGGCCAGCCTCTTTGTCTTTTTCGGCTTCTCCATGCCCACTTTCTGGTTCGCCCTGCTGTTGATGATTCTTTTCGGAGTATGGCTAGACTGGCTCCCCATCTCCGGGGTGGTTTCCATGAACCACGCCCAGCTCAGCGAGTTCGGCAAGATCAAGGACTACGCCATGCATCTTTTCCTGCCGGTCACCATGTCCGGGCTCACCAGCCTGGCGGGGATGAGCCGGTTCACCCGGCAGAGCATGCTGGAGGTGATCCGCCAGGATTACGTCATCTGCGCCCGGGCCAAGGGGCTGCCGGAGCGCAAAGTGATATACAAGCACGCCATGAAAAACGCCACATTGCCCATCATCACCTTGACAGCCCTGTCGATCCCCGGCCTCATCGGCGGCTCGGTGATTTTCGAGACCATATACTCCATCCCAGGCACAGGCCAGCTTTTCTATCAGGCGGTCATGGGACGAGACTATCCGCTGGTGATGGGGGAACTGGTGCTGATGGCCTTTTTAACCCTCATCGCAAACCTTTTGGCGGATGTGAGCTATGCCATGGTGGACCCGAGGATTCATTATGACTGAGAAAGCGCCCAGAACTTTTAAACGGCTGTTCATGGAACGGTTCCTGAACGACTGGCTGGCTGTGGTCGGCGCTGTGATTGTCGCGGCTCTTTTCCTGGTGGCGGTGTTCGCCCCCGTCCTGATCCGCCACAATCCGACGACCATAAACGCCAAGGATATCCTCTCCCCCCCATCAGCCGAATACTGGCTGGGAACCGACGACCTGGGGCGCGATGTGTTCTCCCGCATGGTGTATGGGTCGCGCATATCCTTGTCCGTAGGGTTCGTGGCTGTGGGTATCGCCACCGCCATCGGGCTGGTTCTGGGCGCGCTGGCGGGATATTTTGGCGGATGGATCGACGAGGTGATCATGCGCTTTGTGGATATCATGCTCACCTTGCCCACTTTCTTTTTGATCCTGGCTGTCATCGCCTTCCTTAACCCGAATATATACAACATCATGATCGTCATCGGGGTCACCAGCTGGATGGGGGTGGCCCGGCTGGTGCGGGCGGAGTTTCTGACTCTCAAGGAGCGCGATTTCGTCACCGCCGCCAAGGCGATCGGTGTGTCGGATATGGGGGTGATTTTCCGCCATATCCTCCCCAACGCCATGGCGCCGGTGCTCGTCTCCGCCACCCTGGGGGTGGGCTCGGCCATCCTCACGGAGTCGTCTCTCTCTTTCCTGGGGATCGGTGTCCAGCCGCCAGACGCAAGCTGGGGCAATATCCTGACCCAGGGGAAGGACTATATTGAATTGGCATGGTGGCTGTCGGTCTTCCCCGGACTGGCCATCCTTATCACTGTCATGGGATATAACCTGCTGGGCGAAGGACTCCGCGACGCTCTCGACCCCAGGCTCTATCGCTGATCGCACCCCACCTAACAAAAAGAAATACATCCATCAACTGGGGTGTAGTTGGATCAGCGATAGTGGTTCAGGTATTTGGTCCAGCTTTTGATATGGCTGTCGGGCGCATTGACAGTGGAGATGGTATTGATGAGGGTTTTTGGTTTTTGCGGGTCGCGCAGCAGCCGCATCCCCGCCATATGCAAGGGCCTGTCCCCTTTTTCCAGGTTGCAATCACGGCAGGCGGTCACCACGTTTTCCCAAGTGGATTTGCCCTCCCTGGAGCGGGGGATCACATGATCGATGGTCATCTCCCCGCCGGTTTTCCCGCAATATTGGCAGGTGTGCCCATCGCGCCGCAGCACGTTTTTCTTGGAAAATGAGACGATGGCGCTATAGGGGCGCCGGATATACCGCCGCAGCTTGATGACCGTCGGCAGACGATAGCTGGTGGAGCAGGTGCGGAATTGAAACCCGTCAAACTCCAGGGCTTCGGCTTTCCCCAGAAGATAGAGGATGAGGGCGCGCCGGGCGCTGGTGAACTGTAACGGCTCATAAGTGCTATTGAGAACCAACGACCTTAAATGTTCCATTTTTCAGCCCATCAGCGAAATTTCCGTCATTCTATGCCTGGACCTGGAACAAGTCAAACGGGAATTGGCGGCGTAAACCGGGTTACTGACAATTCCCATGATGGGCAAGACCACCATGACACTGGGCTGGAAGTAGCTTAGCTGGTCACTACCCGGTTATCGGTCAGCCGTTTCCCCCCGATAATCACGGCGGCGTGGATGAGAACGCTTTTTCCAAACACATCCTGCTCCAGCGTCTCCGCGTCCACCACGGCGGCGAAGTCCACCTTGATCAATGGCTCCATGGCCAGCGTGGTCACAAGTTCCATAGTCAGCTCCTGTCGGTCGGTGGCGCCCTGCCGGATCATGGTTTCAATCGCTCCCAGCGCCCTGGGGATGGCGGACGCCGCCACTCGCTCCTCCGGGGTCAGCAGGGTGTTCCGGGAGGAATGGGCCAACCCGTCCGGTTCGCGAATTGTGGGAACGGCGATGATCTTCACCGGAAAGTTCAGGTCCGCCACCATTCTGCGGATCAGGGCCAGTTGGTGGGGATCCTTCCGGCCGAAATAGGCGCGGTGAGGGTCAACTATATTAAAGAGCTTGGCCACCACCGTGGTGACTCCCCTATAGTGCCATCGGATCGACTTTCCCTCCAGCTTATCGACCAGATCCAGCACCTCGACCCTGGTGTCGAACCCCTCGGGATACATATCCTCGGCCCTGGGCGCAAAAAGAAAGTCCACCCCCGCCTTTTCCAGCTCCCTTCTATCCTGCTCAAGATCCCTCGGGTACGCCTGATAAGCCTTTGGCTTGAACTGCAGTGGATTGACAAAGATAGAGACCGCCACCACGTCGTTTTCCCGCCGGGCCTTCTTTATCAGGGCCAGGTGCCCCAGGTGCAGGCATCCGAGGGTGGGGACCAGCCCCAGGCTCCGCCCCGCTGCGCGCAGAGCGCCAGTTTCCCGGTTCATGGCCCCGGGTTTTCTAATTGTTTTCATACTGTATTGGCAATAATATATAGATGTCCGTATAAATAGGTTATGGAAGAGTTCCCATGGTGACAAGGACAAAAACAGCCAGCCCGAGTTTACACCATATTCGGGTGGATGGCTTATGATCGGAATATGGACAGAATAGTGGAGGCAAACATGAAAATCAGAATTTTGAGTGGATCGGTCGTGGCCTTGATGCTTGTTTCATTCTCGGCATGTCAATCCACCGAGCCCACCGCCGTGGTCACCAGCACGGGGGGGCCCAGCATGCAACAGGCCCAGATGGAACAGTATAACGGGCCAAAGGCGCGCATCGCGGTGAACAAGTTCCTGGTCAAGTCCGCCAGTGGCCATGGACAGCTGGGGCAAGGACTGGCGGACATGCTCACCACCTCGCTGTTCAACAGCAACAGGTTCATTGTGCTGGACCGGCAGGACCACCAGGACATTATGGCGGAGCAGGATCTGGGCGCTTCCGGCAGGATCCGGGAAGGCACGGCGGCCCCCATCGGCCAGATGGAAGGCGCCGAGTTGCTGGTCACCGGGGCTGTGACAGCGTTCAAGGATAATTCCCAGGGGCTCAGCGCCGGATTGGGGGTTCCCACTGGTGGCGGATTTGTTGGCCTGGGTGGCAGCGGCAAACACGCCTATATGGCCATCGACATTAAAGTGGTGGACACCAAGACCGGCAGGCTGGTGGCGGCTACCACCGTGGAAGGGAAATCCACAGACTGGTTCGTCGGTTTCGGCGGTTTTGTGGGCGGAGCGGGCATCCCGGCGGGGATCGGGGTATACCAGAACACCCCGGCGGAAAAAGCCATTCGCGTCTGCATAGTCCGGGCGGTGGAGTATATCGCCTCCATGACCCCGGCGCAATATTACCACTAGGACAGAGGGAGGCCGGGCTTCGGGCCCGGCCCCCGTTCGCAGGAGGCATAGCCGATGAACAAAACCACAGCACTCGCCACGGCGCTGGCCGTGGCCCTGATGGCGGCCATGGCGGCCCCGGCCGACGCCAAGGTCTTTTCCAAGTCCACGGCCAAGGTGACGCAATTGCGAATAGTCCACAGCGGCGCTTCGACGCCCGGTGGGGATCAAGCCACATTCCGCAAAGGCTCCGGCCCCGGGCTGGCCGGCAAATCCCATCCGGCCCTCGACGGCCCGGCCCAGCCGGGGATGTGGGGGGTGTATTCAGACTACATCGGCCCTGGGGATATCAACCGGCTTCTGGGAATAGAAATCTATCTGGACTCATACAACAGGATCAGCGCCATAAAGGTCACCCGGGAATCGTACAACGGGGATGTGGTCACCTCGCTTTTCACCGAGATTGTGGAGTTCTCCATCCAGACCCTCAAGCCCGGCTCCAGCAGGCCCAGCAAGGAGACACCCATCGTCGTCCGCACTGCGGATGAGATCACCATCCCCTGAAGCGCGGAGGAATGCGAGCGCTGGTAATGGGGGAATCTGGCAAGTTGACCCTTGTCCATGATCACCCCCTTCCTCTGCCCGATCCTGGGGAAGCGCTCATCCGCACCACCATGGCGGGAATCTGCTCCACCGACCTGGAGATAGCCAGAGGCTACATGGGCTTTGGCGGGGTTCTGGGCCATGAGTTCGTGGGAGTGGTGGAGCAGGCCCCGGACGAACCGGAATTGGTGGGCCAGCGGGTGGTGGGAGAGATCAACCTCCCCTGCCGCGCTTGCCCCACATGCTTGGTCGGCAGGGGCAACCACTGCCCCCATAGACGTGTGCTGGGGATAGCCCATAAAGACGGCGCCTTCGCCGACTACCTGACCTTGCCGATAAGGAACCTGCATCCGATCCCGGATTGCGTCAGCGACACCGCCGCGGTTTTCACCGAGCCTCTGGCGGCGGCCTTCCGGATCCTGGAGCAGGTGTGTTTCACTCCGGAAACGAAAGTGGCGGTGCTGGGCGCGGGGAGGCTGGGCCAGCTGGTGGCCCGGGTTCTGGCGGTCGAAGGAGTGGATGTCACCGCTATCGGGCGCGGGCGCGGGAAGCTGGACCTGTTGGAGAAGGTGTCGGTGAAGACGGCGCTGGAGGGGGAGATAACCGGCGCCGGGCTGTTTGATGTGGTGGTGGACGCCACCGGGGCGAGCGTGGGATTGGCCAGGGCGATGGCGCTTGTGCGTCCATGTGGTACAATCATTCTCAAAACCACTGTCGCGGCCCCCGCCAACATGGGCGCCAACCAGATGGTCATAGACGAGATCACGGTTATCGGCTCTCGATGCGGCCCGTTCGACGTGGCCCTGACGGCCCTGGAAACAGGCGCCATCGATCCTGCGCCGCTCATTACCGGGGCGTTTGCCCTGGATGAGGCGGAGGAGGCGATGCGGGTCGCGGCCATGCCAGGCTCGATCAAGGTTTTGCTTACGATATGACAACGGTGTTATCACCATAAAATTTGATGTTATCTGATTATGTATCCTGAGTTGCTTTCCATCGGCCCCCTGACCTTCCATACCTATGGCTTGTTTGTGGCCTGCGGGTTTTTGGCCGGAATCTGGTGGATGGCCAGGCTGGGCCACCAGGAGGGGATCCCCAAGGACGACATGTACGATATCGCCTTCTGGGTGGTGCTGGCCGCGCTGGTGGGATCCAGGATTTTTTTCGTCATTGTAAATTACGATCAGTTCCTTGCCCACCCTCTGGCCGCTTTCAAAATATGGTCCGGCGGCCTGGTGTTCTATGGCGGATTGATCGGCGCCGCGGGCGCCATGGCGGTGATGGTTCGGATTAAAAAGCTGCGGCTATGGAAAGTGGCGGATATCGCCGCTCCCGCCGTGGCCCTGGGCCATTCCATCGGCAGGCTCGGCTGTTTCTTCGCCGGATGCTGCTATGGGCTGATCACCGATGTCCCCTGGGCGGTGACTTTCACCAACGTCAAGACCATCGCCCCCATGGGTGTGCCCTTGCACCCCACCCAGCTTTACGACTCCTTAAATGAATTCACCATATTCCTGATCCTGACCGCCCTGCGGCCATATAAAAAATTCGAGGGACAGCTTTGGTGGACCTGGCTCGGCCTTTACGCCATAGGCCGAGCCATCGTGGAGATGTATCGCGGCGACCCCAGAGGGTCGTTGTTCGAAGGCGCTGTGACAACCAGCCAGGGGGTGGCGGCGGTGGCGCTGGCCGTGGCGGTGATAATGCATATATGGAACCGGCGGTCGCTGACAGTCCGATCCTAGTCCCCCCAGAGGGGGCAGGACGCAGGGTGGACCAATTCGTGGCTTCCCACGTGAAGAAGCTTTCCCGCTCCAGGGCCCAGGCGCTGCTGGAGGAAGGGGCTATTCTGGTCAACGGCGGCAAGGTTCGCCCTTCCCACAAGCTTTCTGAAGGTGACGCGGTGAGCGTGGTCATCCCTCCCCCCAGGCCGATGGAGCTGGCCCCGGAGGATATCCCTCTGGATATCGTTTATCAGGATGAACATCTGCTGGTGGTGAACAAGCCCGCCGGGATGGTGGTTCACCCTGCGGTGGGCAACTATACCGGCACCCTGGTCCACGCCCTGCTGCACATCCTGCCGGATCTCTCCGGCGTGGGTGGGGTGGCGCGCCCCGGCATCGTGCATCGGCTGGACAAGGACACCAGCGGGCTGATCGTGGTGGCCAAGACAGATGAGGCCCACCACGGACTGGCCGAGAGGATAAAGGAGCGTTCCGCGGCACGGGTGTATCTGGCGATAGTAAAGGGAAAGCCCGGCCCGAGGGAGGGCCGGATCGAGGGGAATATCGGCAGGAGCAAAACCAACCGGAAGAAGATGATGGTGCTCTCCCAGGGGGGGAAGGCGGCCTCCACCCGGTTTTTCGTGGAGGCGCAGCTGGAGGCCCACACCCTGCTGCGGCTGGCCCTGGACACGGGCAGGACCCACCAGATCCGCGCCCACATGATGCATATAAACTGCCCCGTCCTGGGGGACAACACCTATGGCCGCAAGGGGGGCCAGCGGATTATAGGCCGTCAGGCGTTGCATGCCTGGAAGCTTTCTTTCGATCATCCGGTCACAAACGAGCATATGGAGTTCACCGCCCCTTTGCCGCAGGATATGGCGGAGGCCATAAGGGCGCTGGGAGGAGACCCGACTCCGTATTTATAATGCGGATCCCCTTGCCCCACAGGCTTCTCTTTTGTATATTGCATTTATAATGGAAGACGAAAACAAAGTAGCGGCCAAAAGCCCCGGCGACCTGCCCGACAGCCCATACCGCATCAGTGCGGCCAAGATGACTTTCATGTCCATCTGCCGTTTCCTCGCGTTTCCCCTGGTCGATATTTTCTTCAAGGTGCTTAACAGATCCAGCGCCATAGGTGTGGAGAATCTGCCAAAAGAGGGTGGAGCGCTGATCGCGTGCAACCATATATCCTGGGTGGACACCCTCATAGTCCCGGTGTTCTCCGCCAAAAGAATGTCCATA
>JAOUPQ010000141.1 GCA_029879765.1 Nitrospinota bacterium
TAGTGCTGGCCGGCCCCTTGTTCAACATAATCCTGGCGGTCTTCATTTTCGCCCTAGCCGCCATGGTCGGCTGGCCGGAGATAAGCGAGGAGAATTACAAGACACTTCCCGCCACGGTGAACGCGGTTGTGCCGGATCAACCGGCCCACAAGGCTGGCATCAAGAGCGGGGACACCATAACGGCGGTAGATGGCAAAGCCACCAGCACATGGGTGGCATTCACAGAGATGATCCGGAATTCGCCAGGAAAGAATGTGATTCTGGCCGTTTCCAGGGAAGGGGAAGGGGAGCTGCAAATCCCCATTACTCCTAACGTGGAAAAAGAGCCACAGATGGACGGGACGGAAATTACTGTGGGAAAGATAGGGGTCTCCCCCATGGGGATAATTAAAAGCTATCCGCCTCACATAGCCTTGATTAAAGGGACGGAGAAAACCTGGCAATCATGCCAGCTCATCGTCTGGGTGGTGTATAAGCTTGTGGTGCGGGACATTCCCGCCAACCAGATCGCCGGACCCATCGGCATAATGCAGATGGGGGGACAGGAGGCCGAAAAAGGAGTGGCATACCTTCTCATGCTCATCGGCCTGATCTCCGTAAACCTGGGAATCGTGAACCTGCTGCCGATCCCCATCCTGGACGGGGGGCATATCTTCTTCTTCACCATAGAGGCGATTCTGGGCAAACCCCTGAACCTGCGCCACCAGGAGATCGCCCAGCATATCGGCATGGTGATGATCCTGATGCTGATGGCGCTGGCGTTCTATAACGACTTCGTGCGGATATTCGCCGGATAACACACCCGGGGCGGATCGGGCGGGCCGTGGGCAGCCACGGACCCGCCGAGGGTTCGCGCCCGCTTTTCTATGGCTCCGTGCCCCAGATTTTTGGCGGCTTTATCCCGTTGATCCTGGCATAAACCCACGCCTGACCCCGGTGATGCGCCCCTTCCTCATACAGCCACCAGAGGATATCCATGATCCGCATCGTCGGCCCCCACGGCGCCGTCACCACAGTCTGCAGCCACTCCGGGGGCTTGCTCCTGATATATCTGGTGAACCCGTCCCATCCTTTCCGTATCCGCTCCGCCGCTTCCTGGCCGCTGTCCACCCGGTTCTCCGGCGCGCGGAACGCGGCGGGGAAGCCATGGTCCGGGTCCCCTTCCAGCGCTTTTTGCAGGATGATCCAGTGGACCGATGGATGGAATATCAGGTATATCCAGGGGAGTGAGTTGGTGGATGGCTTGAAGAGCAATTTGCTGTCCGGCACCTGTTCGGCCGCCTGGGCCAGCCCCTCCACCACGGCGCCGTATTTGGCGATGAAAGTGTCTATCTCGTTCATGGTCGTCTCCTTCCAGGGCAGGCCCCCATCGGCCAGCCTTTACGATTCTACCATACCAAGGGGGGAATAATATTCAGCGCCCCTCCTTGTCTCGAATATAATCTGCGATCATATCCCCCACGATTTTGGCCCCATAAGGGGAAAGATGCCCATCGTCGATAAAATGGGTATCGCTCCACCTGGCCTTCTCGGCCAGTTCCTCGCTGGGGTCCAGACAGTCCATCTTGTTTCTGGCGCACAGATCCATGAACATGTTCCTGAATTTGGCGCGCTCCGGCTTGTCCTGGTCATATATCTGCTTGATGTCCGGGATATATACCGCAAAAAACTTCCGTTTCCTCTTTTCGCTCTCGGCCCGGATCCTGTCCAGGAACTGGAAGGCGATGTCGAATTCACGCTTGTGTTTTTCCGGATGCGACTGCAGCTCCGCCGTCACTTCCATATGCTTCGGCCCAGGCTTTGCCTTGGTTTTGCGGATATCCTTGATGATATCAGACAGAAGCTCCCCCGGATAATGGAGATGGGAGAGATACTGGAGGATCTTGCGCGAGATGCGCCCGGTGATGGAAACCTCCTTTTTGGTGAAACAGCAGAAGGTCTTTTCCATCTCTATCTTCAGATAAACGAAATCGTTCTCCTTCTTTACATAATCGGGATCCACGGGGATGAGCCTGTCAAAATCCACCTGGCCATCCTCGATCACGTATCGGGACTTTTCGAAGGTGTGCCCCAGGTTCGATTCCAGGAACAGTATGTCGTTGGCGAAGAACAGGAGCGCCACCCACTGCGTATCCACCCGGTCCACCCATTTCATGAAGGTGGTGTATTCCTGGTCGGTGGAAAACCCGCCCACACCGAAATTGTATACATAACCTCCCAGCCTGGCCGACATCACCGCCGGGATGGTCTCCTCCTGGGCCAGGAACGCCCCCTGGGCAAAGGAATCGCCCAGCACCATCACCTTCCCTTTGGCGGGGAAATCGTCCTCGTAGGCCAAAGAGCGATATCCCTGATTGTTCACCTTGTAGAAGATCACCGGATCCGCCGTGCCCGAGGAGATGGTCCTCCCCACGAATCCTGGCAGCAGCGTCCACCCCTGCTCCGCGTTATGGATAAACTTGGAGCCGTAGAACATCTGGGGGGAGCGGAAATTGGACTCATCGGTAACCATCCAGCGGTTGCGGGTCTCCACATACGCGGCCATGGCCACCAGGGTGGCCACCACGGCGCCCAGGATGACAAGCCACATCATGGCGAACATGGCCAGCTTTCTTCCGATCCGGGGCGCGCCAATGGCGCCCCGCAGCGTGATGACCGCCAGGCAGAACCAGAGCAATATCCAGTTCCAGGGGGGGGCCACCTGCCGCCAGGGCTCCCAGGGCAACGGCAGCTCCATCACCTCCACCTTGTTGATCACTATCCAAGAACCCTCCACCGGGCGGAGCGACACCTTGTTATCCTCCGGCGACATGCAGCCCCTGGGCGCCCGAGTCTGGTAGCTGGATGGGCGCCCCCGCTCCTTCCAATGGGGATATTGGGCGCCATTTCCTTTTTCGACCTGGATGGCCTCCACTTCGCATTTCCCCGCCATCACCGCAAGCCTGGGCGGCGCCGTGTCATGGCTCTCATGCAGGAACAGGGTCACCAACGCGTCGCGGGTTCCCGTGGTCTCCACGGTGATCTGTTTTGTCATCCCCTCGCTCCAGTTGTCCAATGGACCGGGTAGCTGGAACGGCACCTGGTAATCGGAGCCGGCGTGGACCACCTTGCGCTGGGGCACGGCGATGGCGGAGAGGATGAAGAAAGCGGTGAGGAGATATAAAGCCCATCCCCAGACCCTGGAACCCCGGCTCGCAGGCCCTTGAGGGTGGAAAAAGCCCAGCAGCGTCTGGCGGGACACCAGCAGGGCCAATCCCCCGGCCAACGGCGTGACGATCAGCGCCTCGTTCCACAACCCGGCCCGGATCAATGTGAAAAGCCACATGAGGATGGCCAGCGCCACAAAAGGGATATCCAGCGGCGTCCTTGTTCCACAGGGCTGCGCCGTGTCGGCGGCCCCGGCTTGTGCTGGGTTATCTTTTTTCGATCTCATCAGATATTAAAGCTCCCACCACCTGGGCCCCGAAGGGGGAAAGGTGGCCATCGTCTATAAAGTATGTGTCGTTCAATTTCGTTTTTTCCATCAGCTTGCCGCTGGCGTCCAGGCATGGCAGGCCGTTTTGGGCGCACATCCCCATGAACATGTCCCTGAAATTCCCCAGCTTCGGGTTTTCAGGATGATATATCTGGATAATGTCCGGGATGAACACCGCCAGAAACTTTATCCCTCTCTTCACGCTAACCTGGTTCATCCGGGCGATGAAATCGAACACCGCCGTGAACTGCGGCCTGTAGGCTTCCGGATTTTCCAGAAGCTCGGCGGATACGTCGCTGTGCGTGGAGGACATCTTTATCTTGGTCATTTTGACATCCGACACGATTTGCGCCCCCAGCCTGCCCGGATAGTATAGACCGAGAATATACCCGGCCGCTTTTTTCATGGCTCGCGACGCCACGGAGACATCCCGAGGCGTATGGCAGCAATACACGGCCTGCGGCCCGCTCCTGGCCAGAATCGGGGCGTTTTCCGCTTTCACATATTCCCTGGGCAAGGGGTGGAACCGGGCAAAATCCACCCTCCCATCATTTATCTCATACCATGGCTTGTCGAATCCATGCCCCTGGTTCTGGTCTATGAACATCACATCGTTGGGGAAAAAGAGAAGCGCCACCCACTCCACCTCCACCTTGTGTATCCACTCCATGAACACGGTGTACTCCTGATCGGTGGAATAGCCCAAAACACCGAAGTTATAGACATACCCTCCCAGCCGACTCGACATCCGCGAGGCGATGGTCTGCTCCTGGGAGAGAAACTCCCCCTGGCAGAACGAGTCCCCCAGCAGCATAGCCTTCCCCTTTGAGGGAAAATCCATCTCCGTGCCCAACGCCCTGAAGCCCTGTTTGTTGTTCACATAAAATACTTCCGGCTCATGATCCGGCGACCGCTGGGTCAACGCCACATGATTGGGGAGAAGCCGCCACCCCAGGCTCTGATCGTGGATGAACTTGCCATTGCCATACATCTCCCTGGGCAGCCAGCTGTCCTGTGTGGTGGTCATCCATGGCGCCCGCGCCTCCACATACACCGCCAGCGCCGTCAACACCCCCATCAGCCCCAGCAGCACGACCCCTCCCAGCCCCGCATGCATGACCAAAGCGCGTTTGCCGGGGCCTTCCCCATCGCCCCATATCATCCGCGCCGCCACCATCCCGGAGGATATCCAGAACAGCAGCCAGTTCCATGGAGAGATAATAAACCGCCATAGCTCCCAGGGCGCGGGCAGAGGATTTATCACCATATTCTTTATCGCTATCCACGACCCTTCCACGGGGCGGAGGGCCACCTGATTCCGCTCCTTGTCCAGGCATTTTGCCGGAACCATGATGGTATAGCTGGACTTGCGCCCCTGCTCCTGCCATCGGGAGGGTGGCGATCCCCCTCCCCGCTTCACGTGGATAATCCCCAAGTCGCAATCCCCCGCCACAACCTGCAGCCTGGGCGGCAGGGTGTCATGGCTCTCCAGCAGATTCAGCCGGACCAGGGCCGAAGAGCCGCCAGCGAGAGGGACGGAAATTTCCCTGGGCCCTTCCTTGCTCGCCCATGTGTCCGCCGGGCCCGGCAGCTGGCGCGGCACGGAGCCTATGGAGCCCGCGTTCACCTCCATCACCCTGGGGGGCATGACAGCGCTGGCCAGAGTGAAGATCCATATGGCGCCCAGCGCCACCTTCCACCGGCCACCCGCCACGAAAGCCTGCCGCCCCGCCAGCGCCAGAGCGCCCCCCGCCAGCGCCGTGGCCATGGCCCCTTCATGCCATCGCCCTTTCTGGGAATAGACCACCAGCCAGAAGGCCAGCGTCAGCAGCGCAAGGCCGAAATCGACGGCCCTCGATGGAGGGCGCCGGATTTCTCCGGGCGGATTTTCGCTCATATCAAAATCAATCTGGTATTAGGGAATTCTCTAAAATTCCGTGGCGATGGAAAATCATATAATATAACAAAGGTCGGCCTCCGTAGGGCCGATTTGCCATGGACAGCGCATTTATGGGGCGCATGGAGGCTCAGGGATTATTTATGAAGACGATCATTATTTCCATCGGTGATGAGGTCACCTCCGGGCACACATTGAACACCAACGCCTCATGGATCGCCCAGAACCTGGAGCAGGCGGGGGTTACCCCGGAGAGGGTGGTGACCATGCGCGACGATATCCCCGCGCTGGTGGAGGAACTGCGCCAGGACACGCGCCGATACAACCTTATCCTGGTCACCGGTGGCCTGGGCCCCACCCACGACGATGTGACCAAACCGGCCCTGGTCAAGGCGTTCCGCGCGCCCCTGGTCCGGGATGAGAAAGTCCGACGCCAGGTGAGATCGTTCTTTAAAAAGATAGACCGCCCCATGGCCCCCGTCAACGAAGGGCAGGCGGATGTGCCCAAAGGATTCACCCCCCTGTCCAACGCCATCGGCACTGCGCCGGGGCTGATGCTGACCAGCGGACGATACACCCTGGTGGCCATGCCGGGTGTCCCTTCGGAGATGCGCCACATCATGGAGCGCCACATTATTCCCATGGCCAAAAAGATGGCGGGAGGCGCCGTCCTGCTGCGGGCCACTCTGCGCACCGCCGGAATAGGTGAATCCACCCTGGCCACGTCGCTGACCGAAAAAGGGGTGGCCATGCCCCCCGGAGTTTCGTTGGCCTACCTGCCCCACTTTGGCCAGGTGGATCTGCGGCTGACCGTCACAGGAAAGGATCGGCGCAAGGCCCAGGCCGTCCTGAACAAAGCGGCCAGGGAAATCGAAAATGCCGTGGGGGAATTCATCTATGGCAAGGAGTGCCAGACCCTGGAAGAGGCGGTTGGAGAAATCCTCACCAGAAAAAAGATCACCATCGCCTCCGCCGAAAGCTGCACCGGCGGATTGTTCGCCTCCAGAGTGACCGCCGTCCCCGGCGCCAGCGCCTATTTCATGGCTGGGGTGGTGGCATACTCCAACCTGTCGAAGCAGAAGCTAGCCGGAGTGAAAACCGAAACCCTGGTCCGCCATGGGGCGGTCAGCGCAGAGGTGGCCAAAGAACTGGCGGAAGGGATCCGCAAAGCCACAGGGGCGGACATCGGGATATCCTCCACCGGCGTGGCCGGGCCCACGGGAGGGACGAAGGAAAAACCGGTGGGGCTGATATACATCGGCATGGCCCATGCCAACGGCATGGAGACGGTGAAGCTGAACCTGGGGATGGACCGGGCGCGAAACCAGGGCCGCACGGCCAACGATATGCTGGTGTGGCTGTGGCGGACGGCGCGGGACTGGCCTGGGGACAGCCTATGACAACCCACGACCAAACCCCCGGCGTCCTCTATCTGGTGGCCACACCGGTGGGGAACATGGAGGACATCACCCAACGCGCCATCGAGACCCTGGGCGCAGCCGATATCGTGGCCGCGGAGGATACCCGCCATTCCCGTGTCCTCTTCACCCGGCACGGAGTCACCGTCAAAAGGCTGGAGTCGTATCACGCCCACAACCTGGAGTCGCGCACCGGCCATCTGGTGCGGGAGCTTTTGGCGGGAAAGAGCGTGGCCCTGATCAGCGACGCCGGAACACCGGGCATATCCGACCCAGGGGCGGTGTTGACGCGGGCGGCGGTGGCGGCGGGGATAACCGTCTCTGCTCTCCCTGGCGCGTCGGCGCCGATTCTGGCGCTCACCGCGTCCGGGTTCCCCTCCCATCGCTTTGTGTACGAGGGATTTTTGCCCCGCAAGAAGGGGCGCAGGAGCCTGATGGAATCGTGGAAGGATGAGCCTCGCACGGTGGTCTTCTTCGAGTCTGGCATGCGGCTGATCAAGACTCTGGAGCAGATGGGGGCGGCGCTGGGGAACAGGAAGGTGTGCGTCGCGCGGGAGATGACGAAAAAGTTCGAGGAGTTTCTCCGGGGCGATATCGGGGAAGTGATCGGGGAGCTTACCAGGCGAGGCCAGGTGAAGGGGGAAGTGACCGTGGTCCTGGCGCCGGAAGGATTTACCCTGGATTAGCCCCTCCTGTGGCGCGCATATACAATCCCTTTATGTTATCCGGATAGGCTTGTCATCCGCCGCGATGGAGGTCACCGGCTTGCCGCTTCCAGTTTGTCGAGTTTTCGCGCCAGCTTTTCGGAGTATGGCGCCGTGTTGGAGCATCGGCCTGTCCGCCGCCTCTCTGGCCCCCCTTCGGCGAAGACGATGTACACCTCTCCTTTTTTGAAGGGATATCCGCAGGCAGGCGCAACTTTTCTGGTGGCCACCCGCTCCTCCTGCATATCCTCTCCTTTCCAGCGGCGCCGAACCTTCAGGACGACCATGCGCTCATGCTCGGTCAGTTTTTCCGTCCCCGGCCCGGTGGTGACCATATCCGCCACATACCCGACAAAGACCGCAGTGGATCGGGTCATGGCCACTTTGGCGGATGGCGGCGGGGCGCATTTGCATGCGTGGCTTTCGCCCGGCGCCGATAACGCTCCACCCACTGCCAGAAGTGTGGCGATCTTTATGAATATACTATTCATCCCTATCCTCTCCCGGCCCATAGGGCGGCAGGGTGATCAACCTCTCATCCTCCACCGGAACCCCTATGGTGAAATGGTACAGGCAGGCGTATGCCTCCCCCTTTAGCCCC
>JAOUPQ010000012.1 GCA_029879765.1 Nitrospinota bacterium
AGCGCCAGAAAGAATCTCCCTGGCGATTAACCTGATAAAAGCTTAACAGTCTAATTTAGGAACAATGGAGTGTCAATTGATTTTTTTATATTTCATTTGACATATCAACCCCCCAAGCCAGAACCAGGCAGGGGAGCCTGCCACGGCGGCTCAGGAGCTCTCCCCTCCTTCGTGTTTGCGCCACCCCTTTATGGGGAAAATCAAGTTATTTATATAATAAAACAAGAACAATATTGTGGTGACTAACCCTGCCAAACTGATCCAGTTGGCCACCTTTTGCCGCAGGGGCATCTGGAAATCTATCGGCTTGTAACTGCGGAACCGTTCCGCCATCTCCTGCTGGTCGACCCGGAAATGGTCACCCGGTCGGCAGACGTTTTCCGAAGGATAGGCGTAACACGCCGGATTCTTCAGGTTGAAGAATCCATCGCTTTCGTCCATAGCGGAACCGACCTTAATCCTTCCCGCAGGATATCTAAATAATGAATATCCGAATATTGGCTCGTAGCATATCATTGGAGAAGCTTTTTCCACCAGTCCATCATCACCTCCAAGAGGTACTCCGTTCATGACGTGTCCCCAGTCCGCAGCCGATTGATCCACAATCCTATCTATTGATGGATTTGTGTTTCCGCTTTTCACTCTATCATAGGCGGCAATTATCTTGTCGAAGTTATAGTGCTGATCATTGTAGCTATTCCTGTCGTAAGCCCATATTTGCGCCGCGGCTATTGTCAGGCACACTGCCATCACAGCCCATAATGCCACACCAGCCAGGCGCAACCTGTGGAACAATACTATCGGCGCTAAAATCGCAATGGGAACCAGGGCCGAGACCCAACAGACGAAATTTGTATATGACTTGATTATTGGAATGCTTTTCATAACCCGGCCGAACATTGGATTATCGAAGGAATACAGCAGGGACATAATCAGCGATATAATGAAGACAATAACACCGATATTAAGCGCTACAGAAAGTTTTCTTGCTCCATGAATCTTACCCTGCGCCAAATCTCTTGCCAAAACCCATCCTGCGGGAATGAGCAGCAACAGTGGGACTATTGTCACGCTATACTCATAATAATGCACTCCGTATACCAGCTTCTTGGAGCCGATCATAAAATGCGCCCCATACATCAGCATCTTTTCCGGCCATACATATAGAATCTGAACGATAAGCCAAACAACCTTAAGAGGTGACGCTATCCCAGCAGGCAAATCATAATAATCCCTTTGGAATTGGGCCATAAAGGCCAAAGTGGCAGAAAGCCGCGCGGCGCCTAGTATAAGGGCAATAATCCAGGATAGAACAAACCTGCCCCAGAACTCCCTAGTCTTCCCCGTATATATTCCGTATAGTGCCCCTATAAGTGTCACCGCAGCTCCCACGGGCAGCCCCAGTTCCAGCATCCCGGAATATATCATGATGGCGAACACCCAGGCTGCAGCCGCCGAATCAAGAACATATCTTCGTTTCCGGCCATGACCTGGCTCTGGCAATGGGCGCAGGAGGTAGTAGCATGCCAGAGGAAGCAACTGATAGGCATGGAAAGCGAAATGACCCACGATCATCCTGTGAGCGTAAAATCCATTAAACATAAAGAGCGCCGCCCCGAGATACGCCAGCGGTCGATTGACAAGAAACACGTCTTTCAATAATAGATAGAATCCACAGAAACCAGCGAACGCAAAGAACAAGATGGTGTAATACACACTATTCACTGGGTCGACAAATATCGTCAACACCTGGGGAACAGAGTGGTACATTGACTGGGGATTTCCGAAAAAAGGCAATCCGCCACAAAATGATGGGGTGAACCAGGGCGTTTCCCACAGGCCGTTTATGCTATACCAGTAATACCCATCAAGAAGACGAGGCAGAAAATAGGTATAATCCATCCCAAGCCTGCCATGCAGGTTTGGGTAAAACCCTCCATAGACAATATCGTAGAATAAAAGAGAGACGGTGGCAGTTAAGACAAATACCGCAGCATCCTTCACAGCCACCCCCCGCCACTCCCTATTCATTTAGACAAGCAACCATTATTCTCCTCGAATAGCTTAAGAACCCATTTTTCTAGAGATGAGGTATGGGTTACGCCAGGATTTTATCGCATTCAGTGATACACTTCTGGCAGGACTCCGCGGCCACACGGCATATGTCGTGTTTCTTTGCGTGTTTCTTGCATTCCGCCAGGCATGTTTCCCCCGCCTGCTTACAGATGGCCACCATCTGTTTCAGATACGCCGCGTTCATGGATGCGGCTCTGGATGTGGCGTCGCATACATTGATCATCTCGTTGACCTCCCTGGCGCATTTGGCCAGGGTCGTATCTCCTTGGGCGAAGGTTTCCAGGCAATGACTCTCGCAGGCCATGGCGGCCTTCTGGCATTCCATGGCAGCATCGATAAGCGCGGAATAGTCATTCCCGTGATGATGGCCAGAATGTTCATGCATAGCCGCCCTGGCGGCTTCTCCGGCGGTCATCGCCGCCACCATGGCGCCGGCTCCGATGAGTAATTCTCTTCTTTTCATTCTCTTTGCCTTTGTTATTCTTGGTTTCTATGACTCTTGTCCTTCCTTCAAAAGGAATAGCCGATATTCTATCTTGGGGCAGCGCGC
Organism: Nitrospinota bacterium; assembly: GCA_029879765.1. GTDB lineage: Bacteria > Nitrospinota_A > UBA7883 > UBA7883 > UBA7883 > JAOUMU01. Next base: position 2,627 of record JAOUPQ010000012.1, read on the forward strand.
AATATCAAAACAAAAGGCGCGGGGAAAATTCGCTCCACACAGGATCCAATGTGGAGGCAACCGCTAAAACGGGATAAACATTATTTAGAACCATACTCGATCCAAGTATCAGACGGATATGATATAGTGTTACAATGCATTTCATAGCATTTCAACCAGGGAGGGATGCGCGTTGAAAAATTGGGGCTACCTGGCCGCCATGGCTTTGGCGGTGTCCATTTTGTTTTCCGTTGAACACGCTTCCGGACTGACCGGATTTGGCGGAATAGACACCCATATCCATCTATACGCACCCCCCGGCATAACAAAGGCTTCCGCTCCCGTTGGCGCCTCCGGATCCTTCAGGAAACCTGACAGTAAGCAAAAAACCACCGGTAGCGCCAGTGCGAGTGTAGAGTTTCGACGTATTCCCGATTCTTCCGGCGAAGAGATGTATATACGCGCCGCCAAGAATCTTCTGGAGTTGATGAACAAGCGCAATGTGGCCAGGGCGATGGTGATGCCTCCTCCCCAGTATCAACGCCAGGCGGGAGCATATGACTACAAAATCCTGCTTCCAGCCATAGAGGCCAGTGGGGGAAGATTGTTCCTGGTGGCCGGGGGCGGCTCCCTCAATCCCCTTATTGTAAACACACCACCCAATAAAGTGACACTACTTCGGAAAAAGGCTTTCGAAAAGAAAGCAAATGAAATCATCAAAGCCGGGGCGGTGGCCTTCGGCGAAATGACAGCCCTGCATGTGTGCATGAACCAGCGGCATCAATATATGGAGGCGCCTCCCGACCATCCTCTCTTTCTGCTCCTGGCGGATATCGCCGCAAAACGGGGCATTCCCATAGACCTGCATATGGAAGCGGTCCTGGAAAAGATGCCCACGCCGGAAAGGTTGCTCGAAGCGTGCTCCAAAAATCCCCGCACGCTCCCCCCCACGATCCCCGGTCTGGAACGGCTTCTGAAGCACAACAGAAACGCCAAAATCGTATGGCAGCACACGGGTTGGGACAACACCGGCCAAATGACCCCAGAACTTCTGGACAGGCTTCTCCATGATCATCCGAACCTATTCCTGTCTATTCGGGTGTTGAGTTTGCAGCAGAATCGACTGGAAGGATTTAAGCGGAACACCATCACCGATCCTCGGGGAAGGCTTAGGCCGGAGTGGGAGAAACTCTTTATGGATCATCCGGACCGTTTCATGGTTGGAAGCGACGTGTTCGTGGGAGAACCTGATTCAAAGAGAGAACAGCCGGAATCGTTCCACGAATCTTGGCGCGCCATCAACAATCTGCTGGAACCTGCCAGGAGCAAAGTCTCCTGGAAAACCGCCGCCAAAGTTTATAAAGTGGATAAGCGATAACATCCCAGCCCCACCCCACTGCCGACTCCACCCCGTCACATCACATCCACCGGATCCACATCCACCGTAAGGCGCACTCTGCCCGTCGGCCCCGAAGTTATCTTTTCCGCCTCGTTCACAAAACGCCATAAACCTTTGGCGAGCATCCCTGGATTTTTCGCCTTGAAAAGGATTTTCCACCGATAACGGTTCTTCACCCGAAAGACCACGGCGTCCACCGGCCCCAGACGCACAAGACCGGGGTTCTCCCGCTCCATCCGGCGCAGCATCGGCTCGGCCCCGGCTATAAACTCCTCACCCCGTTTCACACTGGCCGCCTCCACCCGGATCATCGCCATCCGGCAGAAAGGGGGATAGTTGAGCGCTTCCCGCAACGGCGCTTCGCGTTCATAGAACTTTTCATAATCATGGCTTGCGGCGGCCTGGACGCTGTGATGCTCCGGATTGCGGGACAGGATAACCACCCTCCCCGCCTTCTCCCCCCGGCCCGCCCTTCCCGCCGCCTGGGTGATCTGCTGGAAAGTCCTCTCGGAGGAGCGGAAATCGGGAGTGTTCAGCGAGTCATCCGCCGACACCATCCCCACCAGCGTGATCCCGGCGTAGTCGTGCCCTTTGGTCACCATCTGGGTCCCCACCAGCACATCCACCACCCCCTCCTCCATGCCCGCCAGGATACGCCCCGGTTCCGTCCTTTTGGCGGCGGTATCCCGGTCCAGCCTTTCCGTGCGGGCGTTGGGGAACAGCTCCCGAATCTCCTCCTCAATCTTCTTCGTTCCCACTCCTCCCTCGCGCAGCTCCGCCCCATCACACTCAGGGCACCTGTCCGGAGAGGGTTCCTCGTACCCACAGGTGTGACACCGGATTTTTCGCTGGTCGGCGTGATTCACCAGGCACAACTCACAATTTTTACATTGAAACAGATGGCCGCATCTTCGACACTCCACCACCCTGGCTGTTCCCCGCCGGTTGAGAAACAACAGAGCCTGCTCTCCGGCCTCCAGGCGAAGGGCGATCTCGTCCCGCAACACCTGTCCCAGCCCCTGCTCCCCTTTTTCCGCGGCCACCACCTCCACCTCCGGCATCCGCCTGCCATCGCTCCTGGCTGTAAGCCTGGCCAGCCGATACTTCCCCTCCCTGGCGTTTCGATAGCTCTCCATGGACGGGGTGGCCGCCCCCAACGCCACCGGAACGTTTTCTATTTGCCCGCGTTTTATGGCCACATCGCGCCCGTTGTACCGGGGGGTTTCGCTTTGCTTGTAGGTCGGATCGTGCTCCTCGTCCACGATTATCAACCCCAGCCCCAGCACCGGGGCGAACACCGCACTGCGAGCCCCCACCACCAGCGCTGGCGCCATATTCCTCGCCGCGATCCAGCGCTCCGTTCTCTCCTTCACCGTCAGGCCGCTGTGCAACAGCAGCGCCTCCCGCCCCAGACGCCGGGTCAGCCTGCGAGCCAGCATATCCGCTATGGCGATTTCCGGCGCCAGCACTATGACACTTTTCCCCAGGGCCAGCGCCCGGGCCGCCAGGGCGGCGTAGACCTCGGTCTTTCCGCTGCCGGTGACGCCATGGAGCAATGTCACGCCAAATCCACCATGGTCCACACTTGGCGCCATCATCTCCACGGCGGCGCTCTGTTCCGCGTTCAGAGTGACAGCCTCCACCTGTGGCGGCTCGGAACCTGGCTCGACCACCGATGGCTTTGATTTTAGCGAACCAGTCTGGCGCAGGGCCACATATGGCCGGACATTGGGGCCGGACAGAATCTTTTTCATCTCGCCGGACGTAACGCCGATATCCTTGGCCAGCAGATGCAGTTTCCGCTTCCCCCCCTTTTTTTCCAGCGCCACCAAGGCCAGATGGCCTTTAGACTTCCCCTCCTTCTCCGGCATGGCCAGAAGCTCCACCTCCGCCACCAGCCTGGCCTCTGTCCTGGGAAGAGCCAGGGCGGCCACCTCCCCCGGTGGGGCAAAGTAATAATCGGCGGTCCACCGGATCAGATCAAGCATTTGCGCTGTTATCACCGGGGATTCGTCCAGCACATCCTGGATCGGTTTGGTCTCCATATCCGCCGTTTCGGAAAGTTGGGCCACAACCCCAATCACCGCGCGCTTTCCAAAGGGAACCACCACCCGGACACCGGGCATGGCCACCGCCTGCAGCTTTTCCGGCACGGAATAGGTGAAAAGCCCCGGCGCCGGGCGCAGGACAATCACCTGGGCGAAGGGGAAACGGATATTTTCTGGTTTTTGATCATTCATTTACGTGAAATTTACTCAAGGTTCCGATAATATATAATTCATTATGTTATCAGATGGCGCCTGCGTTTTATGGCGCCTATATTTTCAGGAAAGATACTTTGCCATATAAAGCCTGGTTCGAATGCTTCAATCCGGAGTGCGGCGATCGTTACCCGCTGACGGAAGTGGCGTACAACTGCAACAAATGCGGATCGCTGCTGCAGGTGACCCACGATACGGACGTGATCGCCAAAACCTCCGCGGCGCAATGGATGCGCCTTTTCGATGAGCGCAAAAGACGCAACACATGGCCCTACGGCTCCGGGGTGTGGAAGCTCAAGGAATGGGTCTGCCCCGAAGTGGCGGACGAGAATATCGTCTCCATGTACGAGGGGGAGTCCAACCTTTTCTGGGCGGACAGGCTCGGCTCCTCCATCGGCCTGCCGGACCTTTGGATCAAGCTTTGCGGCAACAGCCACACCGGCTCCTTCAAGGACCTGGGGATGACGGTGCTGGTCTCCATGGTAAAACAGATCATGGCCAACGGAGGCGATATCCGGGCCGTGGCCTGCGCCTCCACGGGGGACACCTCCGCCGCCCTGGCCGCATATTGCGCGGCCGCCAATATCCAGGCGATAGTCTTCCTGCCCAAAGACAAGGTGACCCCGGAGCAGCTAATCCAGCCCATCGCCAATGGGGCGCTGGTGCTGGCGCTGGACACAGACTTCGACGGATGCATGGAGATCGTGCAGAAGGTGACCGCCGACAACACCATATATCTGGCCAACTCGAAAAACTCCCTTCGGATCGAGGGGCAGAAGACGGTGAGCGTGGAGATCGTGCAGCAGCTGGACTGGCAGGCGCCGGATGTGGTGGTGATCCCGGGGGGCAACCTGGGCAACGTCTCTGCCCTGGGCAAGGGATTCTTGCTGATGGAGAAAGTGGGGATCATCAATAAACGCCCCAGGATAGTGTGCGCCCAGGCGGAAAAAGCCAATCCTTTATATCTGTATTACAAGAACGGATGGAAGGACTACAAGCCTGTGCAGGCCCAGCCCACCCTGGCCAGCGCCATCCAGATCGGCCAGCCTGTCTCCCTGGACAAGGCTGTGAAGATCCTGAAGGATTTTAACGGAATAGTGGAACAGGCCTCGGAACAGGAACTGGCCGACGCCTGCGCCCGGGCGGACAAAACCGGCATGTATACCTGCCCGCACACAGGCGTGGCTCTGGCCGCTTTATTCAAGCTGGTGGACAGGGGGGAGATCACCGCCAAGGACCGGGTTGTGGTCATCTCCACAGCCCATGGACTAAAGTTCTCCCATTTCAAGGCCGATTACCATACCAGCAAGATAAGCACCATAACCTCCACCCACGCCAACCTGCCCATCGAGCTGCCTGCGGACGCGGAAATGGTGCGGGATGTGATCCACGAGAGATTGTCGAAAATCCAGCAAGGCCGGTAATTCCGGGAGGAGCAAATGTTATGATTAGCCTGGTGATTGCTATATAATGCCGATTGCTGAATTTGGGGATCTTTTCTTATAACAATTTGAGCCAGCGGGGTGGAACATGCCAGTGAAGGTATTGGTGGTCGACGATTCTATGATGATGCGAAGGCTCGTCAAAGATATTATCAGCGCTTCTCCTGAAATAGAAGTGGTGGGGGACGCCAATAACGGCAAGGTGGCGCTGGAAAAGACCGAATCGCTGAAGCCGGATGTGGTTTTGCTGGATATCGAAATGCCGGTGATGACTGGCCTTGAGTTCCTGGCGGCGATAAAGGGAAAAAACCTGGCCAAAGTTATCGTCCTCTCTTCGCTGACCCAGGAGGATTCCGACACCACAAAAGAGGTGCTGGAGCTGGGCGCCCACGGAGTGATCGCCAAGCCTGCCGGGGCAGTGAGCCTGGATCTTCGCCAGAAAAGAGGCCATGAACTGGTGAAGACAATAGAGAAAGTCGCCGCTTCCTGACCCCCCCTCCCGGCTCTCCATGCCGGGCGGCGGATCATATCCAGCACAACAACAAACCCTGCTTTGATTTCCTGATAAAAGCCACTATTCTGTCCGAACCTGCATTGAAAGCTTCCAACAGGAGAATTTTGCCTGTATAATCGGGGTTTCATATCCAAATGGAGGTTATTTATCGCTCATGAAGCTCACAGGCAAGGCATGGAAGTTCGGGGATAACGTGGACACAGATGTCATCATCCCGGCCCGATATCTGAACACATCCGACCCGGCGGAACTGGCCAAACATTGCATGGAAGACGCGGACACCTCGTTCGCCGGTGCCGTGAGCCAGGGGGATATCATCGTGGGGGGGGCCAACTTCGGATGCGGCTCTTCCCGGGAACATGCTCCCATCGCCATAAAGGCCGCTGGTGTCTCCTGCGTCGTGGCCGAATACTTCGCCCGGATTTTCTACCGCAACGCCTTCAATATGGGGCTTCCCATTATCGAGTGCCCAGAGGCTGCCCGGGAAGCGGCGCCTGGGGATATCCTGGAGGTCGATCCCATGGAGGGGACCATCGTCAACAAGACCCAGGGAAAAAGCTATAAAGCCACCCCCATCCCTCCTTTCATGATGGAGCTGGTGAACGCTGGGGGCCTTATGTCGTACACAGTGCAGCAACTGGCCCAGGCCAACTCCAAATAGAGGGCCAACGCGTTAGGCATATAGCCCGCTTCAGGAGCGCATGAGGCTTGCCATGCCACATACGATCATCGAAAGGCCGCCCACTAAGGAAGAGCTGGCCATCGTGGAGTTCGAAAACAGGCCAGACTTGGCTTCCAATATTTTCCTTTTGATCTTTGCCGTCGCCGGATTTCTGGTGGCCGGTGGTGTGGCAGGTTGGTTGGCGGAGCTTCTTAGGCTCCCCCATCCCGAACGGCTCCGATACCTGGCATGGGCGGTGGTGGTCATCCTGTATGTCATTAGCGGCATAGGCTTCAATCTGGCCGACAAGCCCCGCCGCCGCCGCGCGAAGATGGACGCACACCAGGGGATGGTGCAACAGATCGAGATCCGTAATCCAAAAGCGGTTCTGCTGGGATATGAAACCACGGCAGACCCCCTGCTGGTTCTGGACATAGGGGATGGGAAGCTGCTATATCTTCACGGGCAATGGATGTATGACAACAGGGTATTCGGCGCCCCGGAGTTCGACCCGGAAGTGTTGGATGAAATAGTGAACCAGGATAGAGTGAATGGAATGCCGGATCCCTACGGGTTCCCTTCCACCGAATTCACCATGGTCAGAATGCGCCATCTTGGAAGGATATTGAGCGTAAGAGTATCGGGGGAGTACCTGCCTCCGGAAGAGAGAACCGGCCCGCTTCTGGCTCCCCATTACAACCTGAATCAGAGCGAGCTTTTAGATGGGGCGATAGACGACGCCCCGTCAATCCTGCACAGCGAAAACGAGCGGCGGAAGGAAAACGCCACATAAGGCGCCCTCCCTCCCCTGGTTCGTCAGCGTTTCAACATCACGTCCAGATCCAGCTCCGGATAAAGCATGTGCCTGCCCAAAAGATCCTTGGCCCGCAGGCGAGCCTCTTCCGCCGCCTTGGGGGCGGTGTCCACTTTGGCCAGGCTTTTCTTCCCGTTGGCGTCGGCCACCGGAACGGAATTGGAAAGGACAAGATGGATGATGGAAGTGATCTCCTTCATCTCCTCGGCGCCCATCCCCAGCGTGGTCACCGCCGCGGAGCCGATCCGCAGGCCGCTGGTGTACCATGGGCCGTTTTCATCATAGGGTAACGCATTTCGGTTCAGGGTGACTCCGCACTCCCGAAGCGTGGTCTCCGCCTGCCGTCCTGTCAGGCCATATTTCTTGCTCACCTCCACCAGGATCAGGTGGTTGTCCGTCCCCCCGGTTAGCACCGGCGCGCCAAGAGCCATAAACTCCTCCGCCAGCGCCTGGCAATTTTGAACTATCTTTTTGGCGTATTCCTTGAAGTCCGGGCGCAAGGCCTCGCGCAGGGCCACCGCCTTGGCCGCCATGGCATGAGGCAGGGGACCGCCCAGATTGGTCGGGCAACCTTTGTCCACCCATTCCGCCAGTTCCTTTTTGCACAACACCATGCCTCCCCTGGGGCCGCGCAAGGTCTTGTGGGTGGTGGTGGTGACGATATCGGCATGGGCTACCGGGTTGTAATCCCCCTGGAACACCCCCCCCGCCACCAATCCGGCGAAATGGGCCATGTCCACCCACAATGTGGCGCCCACTTCGCTGGCCATCTGTTTCATTTTGGCAAAGTCAATCTTGCGGGAGTATGCGGAATATCCAGCCAGTAGGATGAGAGGGCGGACCTCCTTAACTTGCTTGTATATACCATCATAGTCGAGCAGATGGGTGTTTCGATCAACCGAGTATGTATATACATCCATCATGTTCGATATGATATTGTACCTGTAACCATGGGTCAGGTGTCCACCGGAAAAGTAGTCCATACCCATTATCTTCTGACGGTTCATCTCCGCATTGAGCCCCGTCCATTCCTCCCGGTCCAGATCCAGCGCCTTCTTTCCGGTCTTGTCGATATATGGCTGGCGCACCCGGGCGAAAAGCACGGCAAAGAGCGCCGTGAAGTTTGCGTCCACTCCGGAATGGGGCTGCACGTATGCGTGATCCGCTCCGAACAGTTCCCTGGCCAGGTCGCACGCCTCGCTCTCGATCTGGTCCACGTTGTCGCATCCCGCATAGAAGCGGTGGTTGGCGAATCCTTCGGCGTATTTATCGGTTAGCAGGTTGCCATGGGCCAGTTGCGTGGCCAGGGAGCAGTAGTTCTCGCTGGCGATCAGTTTTATGTTGCTGCGCTGATCCTCCAGCTCCTGGGCGATGGAGTTGGCGATATTCGGAGAGACGCTCTCCACCTGATCCAGCGAAGCGTAATAAGCCGCCGCCCCCGTGTTGGGCGTTTTCCCCTCCAGCGCGTTTATATAGCGCGCCAGCCTGGAGCCTGTGATACTATTTGTCATTTGTCGTTCCAGTAGTTAATATTGGATGATTTGCCGCTTTTATAGTAAGCGCCCAAATCATGTCCGTGGATTTTACAGCAAAAGCCCCGGATGGGCAATTGCCCATAAACAGGTTCCGATGCTTTTTGCCAAGAGCCATCAAAAAGTGGGCGGCAAATAAAAAAACTGATTTTCAAGGTTTACGGCATTGCATGCCACACGGAATTCAAATAAGATGGTTTTAGCGCTGATTGATTTTGACCAACAGAGCTTGTAGGGATATCCAAGATGATTAGCGGATTAAATTTCTCATAGAGTGACATATGTCTGCCAGGAAAAAAGAGAAGAAGAAGATCATAAAGCGAAAGAGGCTGTTTGCAGTCAACTCCAAGGATCCGGATCCGACAGAGGGTTGCTGTGATTTCGGCCCCTTGAGGTTTTAACAATCCGCAAAGGATTTATTGCGCTCTTTTTATGTTGGATTCCTCCAGCCCCGCCACTTACATAAAAGATGACTGATTTTTAGCGTTCCGTTTTTCCCTCATTGCCCCAGACCCGCCAGCGCCCTGGGGATCAGGCCCACAATATCCGTGGGGATCATTGTCCTCGGGTCATTTGCCTCGGCGTATATATCCGCGCATCGGCCATGGAGCCAAACCGCGATTTCCGCCGCAGCCATGGATGCGCAACCCTGCGCCAGCAGACCGACTATCATCCCGGCCAACACATCACCCGATCCCCCTTTGGCCAGGCCGTGATTGCCGGTCAGGTTGATCCTGGGCGGCCCTTCCGGGCCAGCCACTATAGTCCCCGCCCCTTTTAGCGCCACCACTGCGCCGGTGGCTTTGGCCAGGGCCTCGGCGGCGCCCAACCGGTCCGCCTGGATTTCCACCACGCTTTTTCCTGTCAATCTGGCCATCTCCCCAGGATGCGGGGTCATGATAGTGGGGGCCTTGCGCTCGGTGATAACTGATATGTCATCGGATATCATGTTAAGCCCGTCGGCGTCCAGCACCAGGGGCATGTGGGTTTTTTGTATAACCTCACGGACAAACCTGGCGGTGGATGGATCGGCGCGCAGGCCGGGGCCTATGAGCGCGGCGGTTTTTCCCTGGGCGAATTTAATGAACACCTCCGCAGCCTCGAAGGCTATGGCCCCTTCTTTCGTCTGGGGCAAGGGGAGCGACATCATCTCCGGGACGGAGGTCTCGTATACCCCTGCCATTCCCTGCGGCGTGGCCGCGGTCACCAACCCCGCCCCCATGCGCAACGCCGCCAATCCCGCCATGGCCGTGGTTCCCCCCATCCCCACAGAACCACACGCCATCACCAGATGGCCATAGCTCCCTTTATTGGAATCGGCCCACCTTTTGGGGAGCCTGTTTTGTATATCTGCCGCTTCCAGGGTATATGCCGCGCACGGGGATTCGTCCACCACCACCGAGGGGATGGAGATATCGGCGATCACAAGCTTTCCGACCCGAGCCTTGGCCGGATAGGTCAACAGCCCCACCTTGGGCAGCCCCAAGGTGACAGTGATATCGGCCCACACACAGTCCCCGGGGATCTGTCCGCTGTCCGAATCCATCCCGGAAGGCAGGTCCACAGCCACCTTGCATGCGCCCGCTTCGTTCATCAGGTGGATCATCCTGCCAACCATTCCGCGAGGAGCCGAGGCGAGCCCGGTGCCCAGCAAGGCGTCCACCATGACGGCGGAATGCATGAATTTTATCCTGAAATTGTTCAGATGGCGCTCCTCCGTGATTTCCTTTATGGAGCCCCCCATCGCCTCGAAAGCCGCCAGGTTCACCGCCGCGTCCCCCGACACCTCTTCCCTGGAGGCGACAAGAAACAGGGTCACATCCGCCCCCATGTTCACCAGCCGACGGGCGGCGACGAATCCGTCACCACCGTTGTTCCCTTTCCCGGAAAAGACGCTGACGCTAAGGTCGGACACGTTGCCGAACTTTTCCACCACAGCCGCGGCCACGGCGGACCCGGCGTTTTCCATCAGGATCAGGCCCGGGATTTTTTTCTCGTTGATAGTCCGCTCGTCAATTCCCCGCATCTGCTTGGCGGTCACCACTTTTATCATAACCACATCTCCTAGAATATCCGTCAGCCGGACACGATCTTTTTCATCATCACCTCCGCCTGATCCAGCAGCTTCTGCAGCCGATCTATTTTTTGCTGGGCGGTGTGGATTATTTTCCCCTTATCCTCGATGACCTCTATCTTTTTTATTATCTCGAACACTTTCTCCTCCATGACAGATAAAGTCCTCTGCAGCCCGGAGGCGGTGTCCAGCCTGTCTCCGGCCGCATCCATCTTCTCTATCAGTTCCTCGGCGCGAAGCTCGGCGTTCCGGAAAGTTTCCATCATTTTTCCTGCGGAACCGGATTCTTTTTCCATGCTGCCCAGTTGGGCGCGCAGGTTGTCCGCCGATTCACTCAATGCGCGAAGTTTATTTTCAAGCTGGTCCGCCTTCCTGATTTTCTCCTCCAGTTCCTCCATAACCGAAAGAGCCGCCTCCAGCTTGCGATGGGTTGAATTGTATGTTTCTTCAAATTCGGTTATATCCAGCGCCTTGACAGCCAGGGTTTCAAAACGCCTCTCCATCTCGTCCATCCTGTCGGTGGTCGCCGCCACCCTTCCCTCCACCGCCTGGTTGGCGGCAAGAATCTCCTCCGCGCGTTGCGCTCTTTTCTCCACCTGCTCCAGGGTTCGCTCCGCCCGGCGCTTCATATGATAGAACCGCTCGAATTCCTCGGCCACCCCTTCGGCCCGGGAGACATGGTCTATGAGCCTGGTTTCCTTTTCCGCCAACTCCCCCCGCAGTATAGCAAGCCGCTCCTCGGCCTCGCGGGTTGTCTTATATATAATGGTGGCGGCTTCCATCCCCTCCCTGGCGCTTTCCATCTTCAACATCGCTTCTTTGGCCCCATCCATCTGCCCATCCAGCCGCATGGCCATCGCCTCCTGCCTCTCCATGGCGTCATCGAGCGTATTCGATTCCTTTCCCAGCCTAAGCAGTTTTTCCTCCAGCGACAAGGCGGCCCGCTCAAAGTTGTCCAGTCTTTCCCATGTTCGCTCCAAGGCCATGTTCTTCTTCATTACCTTTTCCACCGCCATTTGGGATTGGGCCACGGATTCGGTCCGGGAGAGCAGCTGCGCCATTTTTTCCTCCAGCTCGGCCATAACGCGCCTTATATGGGCCATTCCCTCTTCCGCCTGGCGGCCAAGCTGGGCCTGGGAGGTTAGGGATTCGATAATTTCGCTGGACCTGGCGATCATATCAAGGCTTTGCAGATTAACGTCAGGCAGCCCCTCCACCCCTTGGTCAACCCTATCGGTGTCGTCAGGCAATGGAGGGCCTTCTTCCAACTGGTAGGCCCTTGTCCGCAACCGGTCCAGTTGGCTTTCGATCGTGGATACCTTCTGGGCCAGGCTTTCCGCTTCCTGAATTATTTTCTCCAGATTTTCATCCATGCCGTTTTCATCTTCCATGATCAAGATCGCAGCCGTTTATGCAAAATAATATCAGTTCAAGCCAGAGGTGTCTTGAATCCATATGCGCAACACAAGACTGCCGCGATTATGTTGGTCAAGTCAAGATCAATCATGCTATGAAGTTGGGGCTTTCCGGTTGGTCGCTGCATTGTCGGATCCCTCTATATATGAAATTAGGTTTCCATGATTAAACGCAGTGAAACCGAGTTTTTCCTTAATTTTTTATGTTCATTTTTTAGTTGATCAATTATTCTTCTTGGGATTAGAATTGTGAACCTTAAGTTAAACGGCATAAACATTCTCTCGTGGGGAGTATTACATGGCAAAAAAGGCTATGACCAAATCTCAGATCGCTGACCATATCGCCAAAAATTCCGGATTGACAAAAAAGCTTGCGGCTTCAATCCTCGAAGATTTGGCACAGCTTGCCTACAAGGAAGCAAAGACAGGATTTACCATTCCTGGGCTTGGCAAACTTGTCCTGGTGAGCAGGAAAGCAAGAAAGGGGCGCAACCCCCAGACCGGTGAAGTGATCAAAATCCCGGCCAAGAAAGTTGTCAAATTCCGGGTGGCGAAAGCTTGCAAGGATTCAGTCTTAGGGACAAAATAAAGGGATCTTGACGACATTTCCCCCCGATTGGCCCAGGGATTTGGTTTAGCGGCAAGGCATAGAAGAAAGAGGAATTCAACCTTTCGCAGATTGTTGAATTCAAACATGGCTTCTCGCCTGCAATGGTCGCTGAGTTATCCCTGGGCCACATTTTTTGCGCCCCCCCTCATCCTCCAAAAAATAAACGGCCACCGCTCCAGGGAGAATCGCTTCGCCCTTTTGCGATGGCCGTGTTTTTACGAAAGATACCCTGTGGGCTATAACCCCTGGGGACTTATTTGGCCTTTACAGGGGTCCTCTTTTTGCCTTTGCTGAGGACTATTCTTTCGAGTATTCCTTCCAGCAAAGTGATGTCCCGGTCGATTCTGGAGGCGAAGATGCTCTTCACATCATCCAGAGCCCTGTTCCGGCGAATGTTCATCTCGCCATATACCGGAGTGGCTTCCTTTAGCATAGGAAGGTTTTCCAGCTGGTCGATATCGATTGCTTTCCCGGTCAGCAGCCAATCCAGCGAGCAACCGGAAAAATTCTGGATCTTGAGCAGATTTTCATAAGTGGGGATTTTCCCCTTCTGCCAGTAGTATTGAAAAAGACCTTTCTCAATACCCACTTTCCTTGCCCAGGTGTAAGGACGATCCTCCTTCATAAGAAGTTTGAGTCTATCCTTGAACGTTTGCTTCATAGCTTTCTCCTCTCCTTTTTGTCCTGAACGTGTTTTGATCGATTATGAATTAGATGATACTTCCAGTCCAGGACCATAGTTGTTTGCGATGATTCGTAACAGCGCCGAATGATCATTGCAGCCGTCTGTTAACAAATAACCATAATTAGGATATTTTCCTCTTGTTGTTTAAGTAATACACCATTTGTTAGCATATTACAACTTAAAAGCACATTATCAATGCTTTTTTTTCAATACAATCTTAAATTATTTCCTTTATTTATTACAATTCATTTATCTACCGTATATATCGATAAAACATTCCAGCCAATTCAGCTTATTTATCCATATATTACATGTTTATCATTAATTCGGTCATAGTTTACCATGTTCAAAGCACGGGATGCAATTGTTTTACTCAACCTTTTCTATTTGCGTACTATTGCCAAACACGATCCTTTCACCACACCCGGAGCATAGGATTTCTTGGCATAAAAGGATTTAAAATATGACAATCAGGCTGCTCGCGATCCAAATATTGTTATTCGAAAGACGACAGCGGTAATCCACCTACCTCATGGAGCGACGGATCATCTCCTTATCGAAATAGTTTACGGCCATTCCCGCATCCACCACTATTTTTCCCGTGTTCACTCCACTGGATGCGGGGCTGAGCAGAAACACAGCCACGTTGGCCGCTTCTCGGGTCTCGACGGCCTTTTTGCGCAAAGTCATATTTTCCGCATAAAGATAGGAGTCCACATATCCGGGAATACCAGCGGAAGCCGAGGTTTTCAGAAGTCCCGGCGCCACAGCGTTAAACCTTATTTCACTGAAGTCCGAAAAACTTTTTGCCAAAAAGCACAGGGTGGAATCCAGCGCCGCCTTGATGGGCGCCATATAGCCATAATTTTCCGCCGCCATGCTGGTGGTGGAAATGGATATGGTCACCACGGCGCCATGCTTATCCAGGATATCCTTGAACGCGTTTGCCACCGCCACCAGCGAAAAGCATGAGATATCCATGGCTTTCATGAAATCCTCCCGCCTTGTCTGGTGGAAAGGTTTCATCCCCTCCGAGTATTCGGCAAAGGCTATGGAATGGACAATACCATCGATTTTCCCATGGCGGCGCCCCACCTCCACAGCCAGATTGTCGATATCCTCCTGGGAGGAAACATCGCATATATGGGTTTCCACCCCGGGGAATAGCTTTTCCGCGGTTTCCTTTTTCTCCTGGTTCAAAGTGGACAAGATCAGTTGGCCACCCTCCTTTTGGATTATGGTGGAGATATGGTAGGCCACTGATTTTTTGTTGGCCACCCCGAATACAAGAAATTTCTTCCCCTCCAGCCCAAGAAAACTCATTTCATACCTTCCTCCAGATTCACCAAAGCGCAGGTGAACTGGACATGGGCCACTGGTTTTCCGTCCACCGTGGCCTTGCCTTTCATATAAAACGCAGGACCCACCTGGTCCACAAGCTCCACATCCAGGGTCAATCGGTCCCCGGGACGAACCATATTCTTGAATTTGGCGTCCCGGATCCTCGTCAGCGCCGGGACATTCCCCAGCCCTTTCTCCCCCACCCGGCCGGACAGCAATATCGCCCCGGCCTGGAAAATACTTTCCAGCGTCAAGACCCCTGGCATGATGGGAAAATGGGGATAATGCCCCCGGAAGAAATCAAGCTCCGGCCCCAGATCCTTCTGGGCCTGGATCTTGTTCTCCTCCATGGCCACCACCTTGTCCACAAACAGGAAAGGTGGCCTATGTGGGATCGCTCGCAAAATATCCATATGCAGGGTAAACGCTTTGTATGAGGTCCATGATTTGATCAGCCGGGAATTCTACCATATTACGGGTAAAATCAAAAGCATCCCCTCGAATACCAAGGCACGCCACAGGGATAATATTATGACGGAGAAGGCGCCTGGCCTCCTCCGTCCAATACGTTTTGCGCTATATCCCTTTAATTCGTGTCCGGCCGGGCGGTGGAAACCGTGGCTGGAGGCAGGGATGGGAGGGTTATCACAGGCTTTTCTCCCGTCAGTGATTTCAGGAACGTCACTATCTTGCCGGCGTCCTGGTCGCCCAGTTCCACTCCCAACTGGACAGAGGCCATTATTTTCACCGCCTCATTCAGGTCCCACACAGCCCCGTTGTTGAAGTAGGGATATGTCAGCTCGATATTGCGCAAGGAAGGAACCTTGAACACATACATGTCGTCCTCATCCTTGGTTACGTCGAACCGTCCCTTGTCCGTAAGAAAATCCGGTTTCTTGAACACGCCGAATTTCTGGTACGCCTGGCCGCCCACGGTGACCCCGTTGTGGCAGATCACACAACTGGTGTCGATAAAAAGGGCCAGCCCCTCTTTTTCCGCGGAAGTCAGGGCGTTCTGGTTTCCTTTTAGGAAGTCATCGAACCGGGAAGGGGTCAGCAGCGTCCTCTCGAAGGCGCCGATGGCCTTGGCCATATTCTTGTATGTCAGCGACGGTTTCTCCCCGGGATAGGCCTTGTTGAACATATCCACATATTGCGGAATCGATCTGAGCCTTTTGAGCACCAGATCCTCGCTGGCGTTCATCTCCACCGGATTGAGCACCGGGCCTCCCGCCTGCTCTTCCACATCCGCAGCGCGGCCATCCCAGAACTGGGCGATATGGAGAGAAGCGTTGAAAACAGTAGGGGCGTTTCGTCCTCCTTTTCTCCACTTGTGCCCAATGGAGAAACTGGAGTTATCCACCCCGCCCAAAGCCAAATTGTGGCAGGAGTTGCAGGAAAAGACATTGGAGGAAGACAGCCTGGTGTCGAAGTATAGCATCTTGCCCAGCTCGATCTTGGCGGCGTTGCCTGGGTTGTCCTGTTTATACTCCGGCGCGTCAGGAAGCGGCGAAAAATACTCCTTTGCCGATTCAATGAGTTCCGCATCGCTCCCGGCGATGGCGTCATTGGGAAGAAACCCAGTCAATGAGATTGCGGAGACAAATACCAGCGCAGCGAACCTATTCATAATCCAACTCCTTTGGGATGCTAATTGGATATATTATCGCACTTATACGCTTTCCACTCAAGCAGCGCCCAACCGCAAAGATATATTTTGGGTGTTCACTTCAATCCACCTTGGGCTTTGCAACCTCATCCAGGAAAGGGAGCTGATCTGGGGTGAACCGCCTGGCGCCAGACAACACAGCGATGCTCATTCTTCCGTTGCTGGTTTTGCGCTCCGGATTGATATATTCCCAGACAATCTCCTTATCCCGGGTCACCTCCAGCAGACGTCCGCTATCCGCTTCGGTCACCAGCAGATTGCCGTTGGGTAATATCTGTTTGAATCCACGCAGCTGGCTGTGCAAAGGCCTGTCCTCCTGCCCGTGCCATTCCCATACGATGCTCATATCCAGCGGGTTGTATTCGATCACCCTGGATGTGCCGGAGCGCATATAGTCGCCATAATTGTCGAACAGGATCACCGTCCCGTCCATGGTGAACTCCGGATCGTGAAGAAAAATCCAGCTTCCCGTCTGTCGCCAAACCAGCTTTTTTTCTTTCGGGTCGATAACCCCGGCGATGTTCAGGTTTCGCGAGGCGATGGTGATATAACCCTTCTTTAGAAATGGCAGAACACCGTCCATCTTCTGCGGAATCACTTTCACCGTGTTCACATGCAGAAAATTCCCATCATACTGCCTGCCAAACGCCAGCATATACAGATCGTTCATGAATATAGACCTGTGATACGCCTCCACTATCGATATGCGATCCAGCTCCTTTCCTTCTGGAGACAGGATCACTATGGAATCGTCAATATAGGGAGCCTCCACGAAATTCATATACCTGGGGGGATTCTTCAGAATCCTGTGGGTCAGAAGGTATATCTTCCCCTCTTCATCCACGAACATGTCGTGATGAGTCCTCTCCGCGAATGACCACAGCACGTTGGAGTCTTTATCCAGCTTGGCCAGGCCATAGCCCCAGGGCGTATCGCCGTTGGCCTCGTATATGGCCAGCACATCCCCATTGGGATACAGCCATGCCCGCCGCCAATAGATCAGCTCCTCTTTCACGGGCATATCCACATGGGGAGCCTTGGGCCAGACCTTGCGGAACGGCGCCTTCCACTGGTGGACTATCTCCCCCTTCATGTCCAGAAGCCAGGCGCCGGAGAAAGCGGCGTTGGTCACCATGGTGTATCCATTGTATGCCCTGGCAGGATTGTGGGTCACCACCCCGGTTTCCAGAAACCGCAGACGTTGCCACATGTTCACTTTCAGCTCGGAGCGCTTGTTGGTAAGCATTTTTTCCACCAAAGCCTCGCCGCCCACAAAAGCGTCCTTGAAAAAGGGGGCCGGCTGAATCTGCTTGTGCATCAAAAACGCCCCCATGATCACCGCCAGCATAAACACACCGATGACTGAAACGCTCTTGATTGCTTTCTCGCTAATCATGCTTCACATACCACAAAACGGAAGTAAACTTAAGATTCTACTACTTTATTTCCTTTCCATGTAAATCTAGTGTGTATAATTGCTCTGTATGGCGCAAAAGCGCCCTTAAAGAACCAAATCGCTGGAGTATGCCATGCTTGATATGAAAAGTAACCTTGGCGTTCATGGCCTCCTGGTTTCATTTTTCATCGCCATAACCACCGCCCCGGCCCAGGCCTATGTGGGTCCCGGCGCGGGCATGGGCCTGATTAGCGCTTTTTTCGCCCTCATCGCCGTTGTCGCCATGTCCCTGTTCATGATCCTCCTGTATCCCATCAAGGCTCTGCTAAAAAAACACCGGGGCGAAAAGCAGGAGGAGAACAGCGCGCTCCCTCCCATGGAGACGACGACAGAGGAGAAAAAAGAGGATACGGCGCCCCAGCCCTGATGATGGATTACTTCTCCCCCCTTCAGGCCGCCGACAACCTGCTCGGCCACATCGCCCCACCCATAGCCCGGGTGATCCTCTGGGCCAGCCTGGCCGGGGCCTCCTCCATGGCGATATACGCCAAAACCTCCCCCCAGGAGAAATTAAAGGAGATCTCCAACCAATCGCGGACAATGATGGCCGACCTTTCCAAGCATGAGGGTGACTTCAACGAACTGCTGGCGTTGACAAAAGCCAACCTGCGCATGGCCGGCGCCCGGCTGTGGTACACCATCCCCGCCACTATCGTGGCCCTGGCCCCGGTTCTGTATATCCTCATCTGGATGGAAACCGCCTTTGAAACCGATATATTCTTCGACTTCGGCCCCTCCTGGGCCGCAGGGTGGATCATCCCCGCCATGGTTTCGCTGATTACCATTTCCCTGGCCATCAAAAGAGCCTTTCGCATAGAGTAGCCATCATGGATATAGCGCTTGTCCCCTGGCCTGTTCACCTCCTGGGCAAGTTGATTTACTCTTCTCCCTGGCTCTTCACCGAAATGGGCGATCTGGAAACATCCCTTGTGGCAAAGAGCGTCCGGCAAATCCCCATCGACCGCCCGGTCTTCATCGCCGGCCTGGCCCGCTCCGGCTCCACATTGCTGCTGGAGATCGCCGCATCCCACCCCCAGGCCGCCACCCACAGAAACCGGGACTTCCCCCTGGTCCATGCGCCCATATGGTGGAACAAGGTGGTGGATATGATCCCGGGCCAAAGCGGCCCGCCAAAGGAGCGCCCCCATGGCGACAGGATGATGGTCACAGGCGAAAGCCCGGAGGCGATGGAAGAGCCTATATGGATGGCCTTCTTCCCCCACCTCCACGATCCGGCGGTGGACAACACCCTGGGGCGGGATTCGGCCAACCGTGCTTTCGAGGAGTTTTACATGGACCATATCCGGAAAATACTCCATCTGCGGGATGGCGCCAGATACATCTCCAAAGGAAATTACAACGTTTCCCGTATCGGATACCTGGCCCGGCTATTCCCCGACGCCAGGTTCATCATCCCCGTCCGCTCCCCCGTGGCCCACATCGGCTCCCTTTTGCGCCAGCACCACAGGTTCACACAAATCCACCGGGCCAGTTCACGCGCCCTGGCCAGCATGAGGCAGGGGGGGCATTTCGAATTCGGCCTGGATCTTCGCCCGATCAACCTCGGTGGCCCGAACACGCCCGATGGCGAACAGCTTCGCCGGGCCATGCTCTCGGAAGATCGCAATACGCTGCTCCACGGCTGGGCGGAATACTGGCGCAATATCCACAGCCACATCCACACCCTGCTAGAATCGGATGCGGATATAAAAGCCCGCGCCATGGTCGTCCGGTTCGAGGATATGCTCCAGGCGCCGGAGCGGACCATTCAAAGCTACCTCTCCTTCATCGGCCTGGAGGACGACGCTATCCAGGCCCGATACGCTTCCCGCGTTTTTGCGCCGGACTACTACGATCCCGGATTCAAATACGAAGAAGTGGCGCTGATAATGAAAGAAACAGCAGGAGTGCGGGAGAGCTTCGGATACTGACCTGTTCCCCATTCCCATGGCCGCCATGGAAACCCGGCGCCTTTCTTTGGTATCATGAATGTGGAATATTCCATTACCTATTTGAGGAAGTTGACCGACAATGATTAATCTTGGTTCTGTGCTGGGCGCCGTGGCGTCTGGTATGCTTTTGGGAGGCCGCTCCAACAGGCATGGCCGTGGATTTGGAATCTCCACCGCCCGAGGCGCCATGGGGCTGGGCAACCTTCTGGGGGCCTGCTACGGCAATGAGACGGAGCGGTTCAAGAAATGGAACAGCCAGCAAAGGTCGGCCAGCGCCATAGACCAGGATCTGGTCCATAAAACCATCAACAAAGGCGCGTGGTATGACCTGAAGCCTGGCGAAAACGCCGCCACCACTTCTTCCCTCGGTCCTGGAATCATAGAAATCAACATGGACGCGGTGGCGCCTCCGCCGTTGCCCGTCGAGGAGATCCCCCTGCAGGAGCAGCAGGCCCCTCCCCCATTGCCCCTCGAAGATGGCCTAGAACCAATCCCCGCCAGCGGCGCCCGGCAGGTGGATCGCTCCGTCAGCGCTTTTGAGTTTCTGGAAGTGCCGGAGGAGGAGATCGCCGACAGTCTGGGGATCAAAGCGTTGCGGATCATTATCGCCGCCGCCCACGCCGACGGGGTTTTGCATGAAAAGGAGCGGGATCTGGTGGAAGGGCAGCTGGACGACCTGTCACCCGAAGAAGCGCAAATGGCAAAGAAGGAGATGGCCAACCCTCAGTCAATAGAGGAGATCACCGCGGGGATCGAGACGCTGGAGGATCGCAAGTTCATTTTCGGCCTGGCGGCCATGACCCTGCGCGCCGATGGCAAAGTCACCAGCGAGGAGAACCAGTTCATCCGCGACCTGGCCAGGGAGCTGAAGCTGGATAAAACCACCGCCATGGAGATCATCAAGGCTAGCAAGCCATAATTCCAACCTCGGGAACCGGCGAAACAAAGAGGATCAGGGCGCCAGATAACCCGCCACTTTCCGCAGCCCATCCTCGTCCAGCCTCCCGGCGGCTGCGTCCAGCCGAAGCAGGCTCAGCAGGTAGTTATACTTGGCCCGAGCCAGCGCATGCCTGGCGTCAAAGCCTTGTCTTTCCGCATCCAGCACATCCACCGCGTTGCGCAGCCCCACTTCAAACCCC